>JASHQW010000402.1 GCA_030038875.1 Gammaproteobacteria bacterium
GAGCAGCTCCTGCTTGTCCACGGGCTTGGTGAGGAAGCCGAAGGCGCCCATCTGCGTCGCCTGCACCGCATCAGGGATGGTGCCGTGGGCCGTCAGGATGATCACCTTCAAGCCCGGCCAGCGGTTCTGCAGCTCCTTCAGGAGCCCGATGCCGTCCATCTGGTCCATGCGGAGGTCGGTGATCACGAGGTCCGGGCGGAAGCGGCTCGCGGCCGCGAGCGCCTGGGCGGCGCTCTCGACCGCCTCGACGTCGTAGCTCTCCGCGCGCAGGCGGATGGTGAGGAGGCGCAGCAGGCCCGGATCGTCGTCGACCACGAGAATGCGCGCTTTGCGTTTTCCGGTCTGATTCAAGGGCTAGGACTCCTGTCGGCTCACGGGTGCGGTGTGGGATTGCCGGGCTTGCGCTCATTCAGCGAGCGCTCGATGTTGGCGATCGCATCGAGCTTCGCGCGCGCCTCGTCCAGCTCCTTGCGCAGGCGCGCGTTCTCATCGAGCTCGGTCTGAAGGCGCCGGTTGGCGCTCGCTATCCGCGCCTGGTCCTCGCGCACCGCATCCGTCTGCAGCCTGCGATTTTCCGCGACGAGCGTCAAATGGTCGTCAATTTGCGAAAGCTGGAGGAAGGCGAGGGCGCGCTCGGCGGGCAGCAGCGTCTCGGGATGCGCCATGAGCTCGCGCAGCAGGCGCTGGGCGCGCGGCTGGTCGGTCGCCGGGTGACCCGGGGTCGAGAGGATGAGCGCGAGCCGCAGCTCGCGGCTCGGCGTCGGCGCCGTGTCGTACTCGTTCTGTGCCCGGGCGACGATTTCCGCCTGCTCGGAGGCGGTGCCCTGCACCAGGCGTTGTAGCAGCAGGAGATAGTCCGAGAGCACGAGCGAGGAGGCCGAGGCCGACTGCGCTGGCTGCGGGGCGGGTGCGGCGCGGTCGCGGGAGAGGAAGCCCCCGACGCTGCCGCAGCCGCCGAGCGCGAGCAGTATCAGCGCCGCGCCGAGGCGCGCGCAGCGGCACTCAGGCGGCGTGCGCATGCGCTTTGGCTTTCCCATCGGAGGCGACCGGCTGGTCACCGGTCGTGGCGCTGATCGGCATGGTGATCCGGAAATGCGCCCCGATGAACTCTCCGTCGACGATGTCCACCCTGCCGTTGTGCGCCGAGACGAACTCGAGCACCACCGAGAGCCCGATGCCGGTGCCTTTCACCGCCGTGCCGCGCGCCGCCCGGCCGGTGTAGAAGGCCTCGAAGATATGGGTCCGGTCCTCGGGCGGGATCCCGGGGCCGTTGTCGGCGACGTCGAGAATGAGCTTGGCACCGGCGGCGCGCGCCCGCATGTGGATCGTGCCGCCCTTGGGCGAGTACTTGACGGCGTTCGATACCAGGTTCTCGAGAATCAGGCGGAACTTGCCGCGGTCGGCCACCAGCGTGATGTCCTCGACGCGCACGTCGAGCCGCACGCGCTGTGAGAGGAGCGTCAACTGCTGGTTCTCCAGTACCTGCTTGACGAGCGGACGAAGCCGGAACTCGGTGGCCTCGAGGCCGACACTGGAGGTCTGCCAGGCGCTGAAGGACAGGAGGTTCTCGATCATGCGCTGCAGCTTGATGCCGTTCTCGCGCAGGATGGCCGTGACTTCGCGCTGATTCGAGTCGAGCTCGCCCACTGCGCCGTCCATGAGGAGCTCGGTCCCTTCGCGAATGTTGGCGAGCGGGGTCTTGAGCTCATGCGACATGTGGCGCAGGAACCGGTTGCGCTCGTGCGCGAGCTCGAGGAGGCGCTGGCGCAGCCACTCGAGCTGGCGGCCGAGCCGCTCGAGGTCGTGCGGTCCCCCGACGGCGATCGTGTGGGTGAGATTGCCCTGGCCGAGCTCGCTGATGGCGCGGTCGAGCTGGCGCAGCGGCCGGCCGACGCCTAACGTGAGTACCAGTACCGCGAGCAGCGCGAGCGGCACGAGGAGCGCCGACTCCCAGAGCAGCTGCTGGCGGGCGTGCAGGGTCTGCGCTTCGAGCGCGGCGACCTGCGTGTCGACCTCGGCGTTGCTCTGCTGCGCCACCTGCTCGACGAGTACCGACAGCTGAGTGAAGCGCGTGGAGAGATCTCGGACGGTTGCGGCGCTGGCGCTCGCCGGAGTCGAGAGCACGACGAAGCGGGTGCCGGCCTGGAGCTCGCCTAGCTCATCGAGCGTTCCTTGGGTCTCGGCTGTCGCGTGCCGGCGCAGCTGATCGCGCGTGAGCGTCAGGCGCTCGTCCTCGGAGCGGTAGAGGTCGAGGAGCTTTGCGTCGTTCAGCACGTTGAAGAGCCGCGCAGTACGCTCGAGCGAGGCGATCTCGGCGTAGAGCGACTGGCTGGCGCGGGCCGCGCTGACGCCCTCGACGATGATCCTCTGGCCGGTGTCGGCGAGGCTGCGCATCTGAAGGAGGGCGGTGAGGATCGCGGCCAGCAGCGGCACGGCCATCAGGCCTAGGCCGATGAGCATCAAGCTACTCAGGGACTTGGGGCGAGCCCACTGCATGGCTACATTCTACCGGGCAGGCATTTCGGCTGTCTGCGATTTGCGACACCCTGTCGGCGGATAGCGACAGCCGGTCAGCGAATGCGCGAAAGTCCCGAGGCCGGGTCTACCAAGGCTCTCGCTTGAGCTGACGCTCCCACTCAAGGGACGTGCGCACAATGGTGTCGAGGTCATCGAGGCGCGGGTGCCAGCCGAGGTCGCTGCGGATCCGCTCCGCCCGGGCGACGAGCGAGGGCGGATCGCCCGGCCGCCGTGGCTCCTCGCGCACGTTGAGCTTCGTTCCCGCCGCGCGCTCGACCGCGGCCAGCACCTCGCGCACGCTGTAGCCGTGACCGTAGCCCACATTGAGTGTCGTCGACGAGCCGCCGCTTCGCAGGTACGTGAGCGCATCGAGGTGAGCCGCAGCGAGATCCTCGACGTGCAGATAGTCGCGTACCCCGGTGCCGTCAGGGGTCGGATAGTCGGTGCCGTAGATCGCGACCCCCGACCGCTTGCCGACGGCGGCCTCGCACGCGACTTTAACGAGCAAGGTCGCGTTGGGCGTCGCCTGGCCGATGCGCCCCGCGGTGTCGGAGCCGGCAACGTTGAAGTAGCGCAGCGCGACGTAGCGCAGCGCCGAAGATGCCGCGACATCGCGCAGCATCCACTCCGACATCAACTTGGACGTGCCATAGGCGTTGATGGGCGAGGTGGCGGTCGTCTCGGCCGCAAAGCCCTCCGCAGGAATCCCGTAGACCGCAGCCGTCGAGGAAAACACGAAGTTCCGAACGCCTGCCTCGAGGCAGCACTCGAGGAGCGTCCGTGTCGAGCAGGTATTATTGCCGTAGTACGTGAGAGGCTCGCGCACCGATTCCGGAACGATGGTATAGGCGGCGAAGTGCATGACCGTGTCGATGGCGTGCCTCCGAAGAAGCGGGAGCACCCCGTCGCGATCGCCGACCTTCCCCACCACGAGCGGCGCATCGAGCACCGCGCGGCGGAAGCCGCGCGAGAGGTCGTCGAGCACCACGACGCGCTCGCCGCGCGCGCGCAGTTGCAGCACGACGTGGCTGCCGATATAGCCTGCGCCGCCGGTGACCAATATGCTGCCGTGTTCCATGGGCCCGCTCGGGATCAACCGCTCGTGAAGCAAGGGCTGCGATGATACGCAAAAGCGCCGGTAGCGACCTGCAACCCTTCAACGGGCTCACCCCCGAGGTGGTGCTCGATGCGGCCACCGCGGTCGGGCTCGACATCGATGGGACGCTGTTTGCGCTCAATAGTTACGAGAACCGCGTCTATCAGCTCCATGGACCGGGCGGGCCGCTGGTCCTCAAGTTTTACCGCCCGGGACGCTGGAGCGATGCGCAGATCGCCGAAGAGCACGAGTTCACCGCCGAGCTCGCCGCCGCCGAGCTCCCGGTCGCAGCGCCGCTCGCACTCGGTGGCGCGACGCTGGTTCGCTACCGCGAGTTCCGCTTTGCCTGCTTTCCGTGGCTGCGCGGCCGCGCGCCCGAGCTCGATGCGCCGGAGGCGCGACAGCTTCTGGGGCGTACGATCGCCAGGGTCCATCAGGTCGGCGCGCGGCGCGCCTTCCTCGTGCGGCCGCATATTGGCATCGAGCGCTTCGGATGGCAGGCACGCTCGCAGGTGCTCGCGAGCGAGCTCTTGCCTCAGGCGCTCGCCGAGCGCTACTCCTCGGTGAGCGGCGCGCTGCTCGAGCGCGTCGTGGCCGCCTTCGCCGCGGCCGGCCGCGTGAGCGAGATTCGCGTGCACGGCGACTGCCATCTCGGCAATCTCCTCTGGAACGAGCACGGGCCCGCCTTCGTCGATCTCGATGACTGCGCGATGGGCCCGCGCGTGCAGGACTTGTGGATGATGTTGTCGGGCCCGCCGGCCGAGCAGCAGCGGCAGTGGAGCGAGATCCTCGAGGGCTACCAGCAGTTCGCGGATTTTGATCTCCGCGAGCTCGCCCTCATCGAGCCGCTGCGCGCGCTGCGCATGCTCCACCACGCGGCCTGGGTCGCGCACCGCTGGAATGACCCCGCCTTCCCACGCGCCTTTCCCTGGATGGGGGAGCCGCGGTACTGGGAGGGGTATATCCAGGACCTCCTCGAGCAGATCGAGGCGATCGAGGATCCGCCGCTCTTCCGCGGCAGAGCCTGAGGCTTAAGCTCTGGCTGGCGCGGAAGTGACGATTCCGTACGTGCGCCGGGCCCTCGACCTGGGTTAACGTGCGCAGCGCATGAAAGCGATAAGCCAGGGTTGCGTTCTCGCGCTCGTCCTCGGCCTCGCGCTGGCCGCTTCCGGCTGCGGCTCGAGTAGCACGCCACCGAAGCACGTGAAATCCACCGCTCTGGTCAAGAAGGCCGCGACTGCCGCCGACAGCTTGTCCCCGAATCTGGTCACCGCGGTGACGACCGCCAAGAGCGGGGCGTCCCTGCTGCAGGTGAAATTCGAGCTCGCCGGGCGCCCCGACGTCGGGATTCCGGTCGACGTCGACCTGGTCATCGTGCCGCAGGCGGACAGCATCGACCGGATCTCGGGGACGGTGCAGGGCGATGACGGCCTGGAGGTGGTGAGCGGCGGGACCCTCGACCCCGCAGAAAAGCCCACCTTCGGGACGCCGATTCATCGGAGCCTCAAGGTGCGGGCCACGCGCGACGGGATCTTCACCCTGAGCGCGGCGCTGACGGTGGAGTCCGGGGGCCAGGCACTCGGGCCGGTTTACACCCTGCCGCTCATTGCCGGGAACGGCTTTCTCGATACCGGTGCGACGCCCGCGCCCGCACCGACCCCCGCCCGGCCGGCGCAGACGGCCGCGGCGAAATAAAACCTTCCCAGGAACCCGCGAGAATCGCGAGAGGCTTCACGGGATGCCCCCCGGGGCGCCCGTATGATCGTACTCGGGTCCAATCGACTTCATTATGTCAAGCAGCCGGACCATGAGGACGCGCGCTGAGCCCCAGGAGCTGATCCCCGGGCAAACGACGACGCTCGTGCGGGCGGACCCGCGGCCCGACGACGGGACGGATCTTCACCCCGCGCTCCGGGCCCAGCTCAAGGAGCTGCAGCTGCGGACCGGGAGCGCCACGCCCGATCTCGCGATGCTGCTGAAGCTCATCAACGACCACTACCACATGGCTGAGCGCGAGAGGCGCGGCATCGTCGAGTCGATGCGGCTCATGGCGGATGAGGCACGCGCGCTCGCGCACGAGGCGCGCGAGCAGAGCTCGGAGCATCTGCAGGTCATTCTCGACCACATCAAGGACGTCGTGCTCGCGCTCGATGACGACGGCGTCATCCGCACCTTCAACCCGACCGGCGAGCGCGTGTTCGGCTATGCGGAAGCTGAGGTCATCGGGCAGCGCATCGATCTTCTCCTGCCGAAGCTCGCCAATGGCGAAACCATCCCCGAGGCGTTGCAGCGTTACGCGGCGAGCACCGGCGACACGGGGCTCGACCTCAAGGCGCGTGAGCTCTGGGCGCGCCGCAAGAACGGCGAAACCTTCCCGGCCGAGATCGCGGTCAGCAAGGCGCCGCTCACGCGGCGGGAGATGTTTGTGCTTTGCCTGCGGGATGTGACCGAGCGGCGCGAGTCCGAGCAGGCGGTGCGCGAGAGCGAAGCGCGCTATCGGCTCCTCGTCGACCACGCGCCGGAAGCGATCGTGGTGCTCGATGTCGAGACCGGCCGCTTCGTCGATGCCAACGTCAACGGGCAGAAGCTCTTCGGCCTCGACCGCGCGCGGCTCCTCGAGGTGGGACCGGTGGAGCTCAGTCCGCCGCAGCAGCCCGACGGCGCGCCCTCCGGTGAACGGGCGCGCGCCTACGTTCAGCGGGCGCTCGAGGGCGAGTCGCCGGTGTTCGAGTGGTCGCACAAGAACGCCGCCGGCCGCGAGATCATGTGCGAGGTGCGCCTGGTGCGGCTGCCGAGCGGCAGCCGGCGGCTGGTGCGCGGCAGCATCGCCGACATCTCCGAGCGCAAGCGCGGCGAGCGCGTGGCGGCCGCGGAGCGCGAGGTCTTCGAGCAGGTGACGCGCAACGCACCGCTCCCGCAGGTGCTCGCCTCGGTCACGAGCCTGGTCGAGTCGGCAGGGGTCGGCACGGTGTGCTCGGTGAGCGTGCTCGCCGAGGGTGGCGGCGCCTTCGCCTCCATGGTCGCGCCGCAGCTCCCCGAGGCGATGCGCGCCGCGCTCGAGCGCGCCAGCATCGATATCCGTAACGGCTCGTGCGCCGCGGCCGTCTATCTCGGCCGCCAGGTGCTGGTGGCGGACGTCGCCAAGGATCCCTTCTGGCTCGAGCGGCGCGACGTGGCGCTCGCCGCCGGGCTGCGGACCGCGTGGTCGACGCCCATCAAGGCCGCCGGCGGCACCGTGCTCGGGTCCCTCGGGGTATACCGCGCGGAGCCGGGCCTCCCGGCGCAGCACGAGTCGCAGATCATGGCGCGCGCCGCGCAGCTCGCCGGAATCGCGATCGAGCGCCGCCTCGCCGAGGGGGCGCTGCGCGGCAGCGAGGCGAAGTTCCGCGGCCTCTTCGAGAGCATCGCCGAAGGGGTGTACCAGAGCGGGCGCGACGGGCGGCTGCTCTCGGTCAACCCCGCCTTCGTGTCCATGATGGGCTACGAGAGCGCGGACGAGCTCTATGCGCTCCCGAGCGCGGCCGCGCTCTACTGGGACCCGGCCGACCGCACCGAATTCACCCGCCGCATCGAGGCGGAGGGCGAGATCCGCGATGCGGAATTCCTCATGCGCCGCCGCGACGGCCAGCAGCTCGTCATCCTCGAGAATGCGCGCCCGATGCGCGACGCCTCCGATCTCATCGTGGGCTACGAGGGCACGATCGTCGACATCACCGCGCGCAAGCGCGCCGAGCAGGCCGTGGTCGCCGAGAAGGAGCGCGCGCAGGTGACGCTCGAGTCGATCGGGGACGCGGTGATCGCTACCGACGCCGAAGGGCGTATCGAGTACCTGAACCCGGTTGCCGAGAGCCTGACCGCCTGGAGCCTCTCCGAGGCGCGCGGCCAGCCCTTAGGTGCCGTGCTCAAGCTCGTCAACGAGCTCACCCGCGAGCCGATCGGCAACTCGCTCGCCGGCGCCCTCGGGCGCGGCGAGAGCGGCGGCGCCACCGACCACACCGTCCTCATCACCCGCGCCGGCAACGAAGTCGCGATCCAGGAGTCCGCCGCACCGATCTCGGATCGCGCCGGCCGGGTGATCGGCGCCGTGGTGGTGTTCCACGACGTGACCAAGGAGCGGCGCTTGAAGCGCGCGCTCGCCTACCAGGCGAGCCACGATGCGCTCACCGGGCTCATCAACCGGCGCGAATTCGACAACCGGCTGCACGCGGCGCTGCTCTCCGCGCAGCGCGGCGAGGGCGCGTACGCGCTGCTCTACATCGATCTCGACCAGTTCAAGGTGGTGAACGACACCTGCGGCCACCAGGCCGGCGACCGGCTGCTGCGCGACGTGACGGGGCTCCTGCAGACGCGGGTGCGCACCACCGACACCATCGCGCGGCTCGGGGGCGATGAGTTCGGCGTGCTGCTCGAGGGCTGCAGCGGTGAGCAGGCGGCCCGCATCGCCGAGGGCATCCGCCAGGCGATCCGCGATTTCCGCTTCGTCTGGGGCGCGAGCACGCTCTCGGTGGGGGCCAGCATCGGCATCGTGCAGATCCGCGCCGAGACCGAGAACGTCACCCAAGTAATGAGCGCAGCCGACATCGCCTGCTACGCGGCCAAGGACGCCGGCCGCAACCGCATCCACGTGTACGACGCCGACGGCGTCTCCAACCGCCACCGTGAGATGCAATGGGTGTCGCGCGTCACCCGCGCGGCGGAAGAAAACCGCTTCGAGCTCTTTTTCCAGCCGATCGTCGCGCTCGGCTCCGCCGGCGGGCCGGATTTCCACGAGCTCACCGTGCGGCTGCGCGACGACGGTGGAGAGCTCGTGCCGCCCTCCGAGTTCATTCCGGCGGCCGAGCGTTATAACGTCATGCCGGTGATCGACCGCTGCGTCGTGAAGCGCGCGCTCGAGCTCCTCAAGGACCGCCAGCGCCTTGGTGCGCCGCTGCCGCTGCTCGCCGTGAACCTGTCGGGCACCTCGCTCAACGAGCAGTCGTTCGTCGACTTTGTCCTGCAGAGTGTCACGGAGCCCGCGATCGCGAGCGCGCTCTGCTTCGAGATCACCGAGACCGCGGCCGTCACCAGTCTCTCCAACGCCCGCTACCTGATGGGCGAGCTGAAAGCACGCGGCTGCAAGTTCTCGCTCGACGACTTCGGCACCGGGGTCTCGTCGTTCGTGTACCTGAAGACCCTGCCGGTGGATTTCCTCAAGATCGACGGCCAGTTCATCAGCCACGTCGCCCAGGATCCAGTCAACCGCAGCATGGTCGAGGCCATCGGCCGGGTCGGGCGCGCGCTCGGGATCGCCACGGTCGCCGAGTGCGTCGAGACCCAGGCGGTGCTGGATGAGCTCAAGCGCATCGGGGTCGATTTCGCCCAGGGCTTCCTCCTGGCGCGTCCGCGGCCGATCGAGCAACTGCCGAGATAGCCGCGCAGCCGGCAAAAGTCGCGCCTTTTGCCGGCGGTCTACGGAGGCAGGGTGTAGCGGGCAAAAGTCACGCCTTTTGCCCGCGGTCGACGGGGTAATGTCTGGCAAAATCGGCGCAGCCGATTTTGCCCGATAGATTAGAATGCGCGCCTTTCGAGACTTCGCGGGGCTGCCGTGCAGAACTCTCCCGGTACTCGTGTGCGCGCCGCTCGCGGCGCGCTGACGGCAGTCGCGCTGTCATTGATGACCGCCGTCCTCGTCCCGTGCGCCGACGCGCGCCGCGCAGTGCCTCCGCCCCCCACCGACGAGCAGATCGCGGTGCAGCTGCGCGATGCGGCGCTCGCGGGCCAAGACCTGGCCTGGGACTGGGTGAGCGAGCTCACCACGCGCTTTGGTCCGCGTCCGGCGGGCTCGGACAACGAGCACCAGGCGGCCGAATGGGCCGTGGGGCGGCTGAAGGGCCTCGGCTTCGCGAACGTGCACATCGAGAGCTTTCCGATCACGGCGTGGGTGCGCGGCGCGGAATCCGCGCAGATCGTCGCACCCGTCACCCAGCCGCTCGCGGTGGCCGCGCTCGGGGAGTCCCCGCCGACTCCCGCCAGCGGACTCGAAGGG
>JASHQW010000403.1 GCA_030038875.1 Gammaproteobacteria bacterium
GGCAGCCGCGACGTGCTCGCCGGGATGAGCGCGCCGCAGAAACGGCAGGCTCTCGAGAAGACTTCCTACCACGACTATCTGGCGCGCCACTTCGGCCTCGACGCGCGCTCGCTGGCGATGTTCGACGGCCGGACGCTCGACCTCTTCGCCTGCAAGGCCAACGCGGTGTCGGCCCTGCTGGCGTGGGAGTGTCAGTACCCGGGCTTCCAGGGGCTCGGACTACAGATGTCGCGCGAGGGCATCCTCGAGGGCGATCCCTACATCCATCACTTTCCCGACGGCAACGCGACGCTCGCCCGGCTCTTCGTCCGTCGGCTCATCCCCGGCGTCGCCTCGGGACACACCATGGAGGATGTCATCGCGGCGCGCTTCGACTACGGACGGCTCGATGAGCCCGGGAGCGACGTGCGTCTGCGCCTTGCGTCCACGGTCGTGGCGCTCGGCAACCGCGGCAGCGGTGCCGACGTGCTCTACATGCGCGCCGGTACGCTGACGCGTGCGGCGGCGGATCACGTGGTCTACGCCGGCTACTCGGCGATGCTTCCTTATATTTGTGCCGACCTCGGCGATGCCCAGCGCCAGGCGGTGGCGGACCAGGTCAGGGCACCGCTCGTCTACGTCAACGTGGCGCTGCGCAGCTGGCGCTCCTGGGTCAATCGCGGCGTGCACTACGTCAACAACCCCGCGGGCTTCTACAGTCACATCAAGCTCGACTACCCGGTGAGCCTCGGCGATTACCGCTTCCCAGAGAGTCCCGACGAGCCGATGATCCTGCACATGCTGTACTGTCCGTACCCCGAGGGTCCGATCAAAGACCTGCGCAGCGCCTGGCGCGCCGCACGCGGCATCGCCTACTCGCTGCCCTTCGAGGTACTGGAAGCGCGCGCCCGCGACGAGCTGACGCGCATCCTCGGTCCGGGCGGCTTCGAGGCCGAGCGCGACATCGCGGCGATCACCGCGAACCGCTGGGGCCACGGCTACGCCTACGACATGGATACGCTGTTCGACGACCGCGCGGGGTCCGCACAGGAGACGCGCACCAGCCGTGCGCCGCTCGGGCGCATCCACTTTGCGGGCACCGACGCGGCCTGGATGGCCTATGCACACTGGGCGATCGATGCCGCACACCAGGCCGTACACGAGATCGCCGGATAGCCCTCCGCGGCTGCGCCGCGCGGTTACCCGGGTTCGATGCGAATGAGCTTGGTGCGGCCGGATGCCCCGCTCTTGATGGAAACGGCACCCTTCGGACAGAGGAAATGTCCCGCGACCAGCGCAATCAGCTCGCTGTTCGCCCTGCCTTCCCTTGCCGGTGACCTCACCCTGGCCAGCCAGCTGCCATCGGGCAGCTGCTCGAGCGAAGTCTTCCGCGCGTTCGGCTTGACCTTGACGCGGATGACGATCGGCGCTCCCGCTGCCGGCATCAGGAGCGGCCGCGCGAGCGCGCGGCGGCCCAATATCCGACAAACACGTGCTTCGGGATCAGGCAGTGCACTCCCTTGCGGATGTCGACTACCTGCGTGACGCGGCAATCTCCCACGATCGAGGTGAGCGCGTAGGCCTCCTCGCGGCTCATCGGCACGATCTGCTGGCTCGCGAGCCAGTTGACGGTCTGCTCGACCGCGATCTTCATCGCCTGATTCAGGTCCTCGTCGTAGCCCATGAAGACCCAGTCGGTCTTCGTCTCCGCCCACGGCCACTCGGTCTTCAGGTCCTTGCGCACGATGGGCTGGATCTCGATCTCCTTGTAAGCGCACTCGAGCGCGGTCAGATTGACCTCGCCGTTTCCCTGCCGGCAGTGGGAATCACCGGTCCAGATGAGTCCGCCCGGCTGAAATACCGGCAAATAGAGGATCGAGCCCGCCTGCAGCTCGTTGAGATCCATGTTGGAGCCGTTCTTCCACGGCCGCAGCGTACTGGTGCGTCCCTTGGCGTCACGGATGGGCGGCCCCGCCTTCGGCGGCGGCTCGTTCGGATCCACTCCGACGGCAAACGTTCCGGGGAAGGGCTTGAGATCGATCATGATCCCCGGCTTGAACTCCGTCTGCATCTTCGCCAGGTCGAGCTTGTAGTAGCGCACGAAGCCCTCGGGAAACTCCGCAGCCAGAAGTCCGACTGTCGGGAACTCCCTGCCCGGCAGGTTGAAGTTGAAGGCGTCCGCCTTCGGAACGATCCTGAGAATGTGAATCTCGAGCGTGTCCCCGGGCTCGGCGCCCGTGACGAAGACGGGTCCGGTGATCGAGTGCGGACCGCCGCCGTCGTTCTCCTTGCGGAGCCTGACGATCTCCTCCATGTCGGCGCCGGGCTTGATCTGGCCCAACGAGTGGGAGATCGTCTCGATGGAGATCGTATCGCCCGAATTGACGGTGAGCCGCGGTTTCTCGGTTGTGTCGTACCAGCCCCACTGCACGTTGTCGGGCGTAGCGGGCAGAGAATAATGGCGGGCCAAGGCGAGCGGAGCGCATGCGAGTGTCGCGAGCAGAGCGATGGCTGTTCTCATGGCGAGCTCCCGTGCGGCCGAGGTCGGCCGTCGCCATGATAGGCCAGTTACCGGACCGGGGTGTGCGCCATGGCGACCGGCGGCGGCTCGAGATAGAAGGAGTACTGCGCCAGACAGCTGCGCAGGAAGCTCCCCGCGTCGTAGCCCGCGCAGCGCAACACCGGGCGGTGCGTGACCCATACCACGCCTGCGGTACCCAGAAGGAATGTGCGGTGCGCCAGACGCATCAGGGCGCGCAGCGGCGCGGGGCGGCGTGCGCGCAGCGCGAGCAGCAGCTGCGACTCGAAGCCGATGTGGGCGAGCTCCTCGCAGACGAGAATCCGGCAAAGGACCTTGAGGCGCTGGCATCCGGTGGCGGCTTCGAGCGCCCGGTAGTAGACCTTGCCGATGAGCTCGGCGCTGATGAGGACGCAGACACACAGCTCGAGACCCGCGAGCCGCCGCACGCGGCGAAATACCCGGTCGGTCCAGTCGTGGCGCTTGAGCGCAATGCCGTGATCCTCCATGAACGCGCGCAGCAGCGCCGCATGCCGCTGCTCCTCGCGAATGAACAACTCGAAGAGCCGCACCAGGCAGGGCATATCGTGAGCCTGCGCGAAACGCTCCGCGGCCCGCAGCAGCGTGCCGCCCTCGGACTGCTCGCCGAGCTGAAAGGTGGCGATCGAGCCTGCGATGCGCCCGCGCTCCTCCGCCGTCAGCTGGTCGGAGAGACCCGACGGGAGGTGCCGGGAATGCTGCGCGTGGTATTCGAAGTGATTGAGCCAGATTCGCAGATCATCGCCGCCCATGCTCCACCCTCCTTGTTTCCAGGCTTTCGAGTGTGGGAGCTCATTCGGCCGACGCCGTGGCGGGATTCGGGCAAATTCGGGCAGCGCTACGCCTTTGAGGACCGCGTGTGCTGAGCAAGAATGCGCGTCTTGCTCGCCTCGTAATCCTCCGTGCCCAGCACTCCCAGCTTGCGCAGACGCTGGTGCTCGCGCATCTCATCGCGCAGCTGATCGGCCCTGGCGGGCCGGCGCGCCGCCGCAGCGAGCTTGAGGTGCGCGGCCAGCTTGGGCATGAAGCGCCGGATGGCTCGCAGCGTGCCGACACCGCCGGTGAACTCGAGCAGTCGCGCCTGGCCGTGGGCGCTCAGCAGACGCACCGTCTCGGTGGTTCGGTACGCGGCAATGAGCGTCGCCAACGCCCAGACCCCCGCCACCGTAGCGCACGCTCCGAGCGCCTCGTGCCTCCACCAGGGTGTTGCCGAGGAGCCGATCCACGCGCCCATGCCGATCGTGAGAGCCGCAAATGCGAGCGCGGCGGTGATCCAGCGCCAGGCAATACGCCTCGACAGTTGCGGCAAGCCCGCGACGAAGCGCAGATCGAGGACGTACTCGAGCTCGGCGGAGCGCACCCGCGAGCGCACCGCCAGGTAGTAGTAGTCGATGACCCGAAGGTGAAGGACACGGCAGCGAAGGCGGCTACGGACCTCGAGGGCCGCGTGCACCCGGCGCACGGCGCGCAGGTCCGGTACCTCCCGGACGTCTGACTCGAGCACGATGTGTTCGGTCACCGGCACAGGGCAATCCTAGGCACGCCCGCGCCGGCTTTTCTGCGAATTGCGTCCCGGCCGCCCGATATGTCACAACAAGCGGCCGCTCGCGGTTGCCAGGAGGAAACGATGATGCGACGAGTCGT
>JASHQW010000404.1 GCA_030038875.1 Gammaproteobacteria bacterium
ATCGCGGTCTCGAGCGTGCAGTCAATAAAGCTGCCCTGCGGCAACAGCCAGCGCTGCGTCGGCAGGAGAGCCGCGGGCACCGCAGGGGACACCTCCGAATGCAGCAGCGCCGCGAGACTCCCCGCGCCGTGATCCCCCGCCCGCGGCGTGCCCGCAGCTGCATCCGGCTCCACGGCACCCGCCGCCGATTCCTGCGCGAGAGACGTCCGCGCAGGCTGCGTGACGATCGTCTGCGGCGCCTCCGAATCGGCTTCGCGCGCCAGCACGGCTCCGGAGAGGCGCCGGGCGAGAGCGAGCTCGCCCGGGCTCGGGGGCGCGGGACGCACCTCCCCACTCCCGCCACGGGTCGCGAGCAGCGCCGCTGCCGTGTCTTGAGTGATCGCGATCGGCTCTGCCTGCGCCCCCGCCGCGGCCGGTTGCAAGGGGCGCTCCACGGGAACCGGCGCGGCGGCCGAAGCCACGAGGGGCATCGGCGGCTCGATGGGGCCGAGCGAGGGCAGCGGCATCTCGCCCTGGGCACGGCTCGTCGCCGCCGACTGCGCCTGCTGCCGTGCGCGGGTTCCGCGGGTGAGCGCATGCGCGTAATACCAGCCGAGCGCGGAGAGCCCGAGCGTAATCATGAGGCCCGCGGCGAGCAGACTACTCACCCGCGAGTGCGCGCTCCGTGCGGCGTGGACAATGGCCGTGGTGCGCTCGCCGCGCACGGCCTCCTCGGCGACCTCGCCCGGCCGGGGGTTGTCCCGGTCGCTCACGGGCGCGGGCTCCGGGTGACGCGTTCCACCGACGGAGCGACGGTCCCGGATGAGGCGTGCCCGCCCGCTCCGCCGAACGCCGCATTCACGATGCAGCCCGTCAGCTCGCCGCGACGCACGATCAGCCGGCGGCTCACGCGGTGCACGATCACATCCGCGCCGTCGACGGTGAAGTTGACGAGTGATTCGCTGCCGTCGTCGTTGCGCAGGAAGATCGCCGGGAACTCCTGCAGCGAGCCGAATCGGAGGCGCGTCTGCACGCCGTCGTCCGCCGCCGCGATGGGCTTGAGCTCGGGACTCCCGCAATACCAATAATCGAGATTGCGGGGCGCCGCCCCCGCGCTGTCCAACGCTCGCGTCAGCGCCGCCTCGGATTCCCTGGCGGACGCAGGGGGCGGCGGATAGGTGAATCGAAGGGCGTAGACAATATCGTCGACGTCAGGATCCGGCCGGCGCGCGCTCGCGCTGTAGTCGAAGTGATAGGCACGGCGGCTCGTCAGCACCGTGAGATTGGTGTCGACACCGGCGGCCTTGGGCTTCAAGAACAGGTGATTCGCCTGCGCCGCGAACGTGAGGCTCTCGAGGTCGCCCGCCCCGAGCCCGACGAAGCTCTCGCCGCTCTCGAACTCGAGGTCGATCTGATAGCCGACGAAACCCCGCAGGCGGTACACCTCATCCGGCGCATAGGGCGCGACGCGGATGCGGCTGTCGACCGCGCCCCGGCCCGACATCGTGTCGGCGAAGCCGCACGGCGTAAGGAGCACGATGACGAGCGCGCAGCAGCGCGCACGGCGCGCACGCCTCCCTCCGGACCAGAGAATGCGGGTCATCTGTCAGCCCGCCTTCGGCTGCGGCAGGACCTCGGGCTCCGAGGTCAGCTCGATGACCTTGAAGCCGAGCGGATTCCAGCGCCGCACCTTCGGATCCTTGGAGGGCGCGCCGTAGGCGTACTGGATGGTCGCTATCCAATGCGTGAAGCGCTCGTCGGCGCCCGCACCCGCCCGCTCGGCCTTGAGATACCTCACCTGAGCGAGGTCCGTCACACCGCTTGCGCGCTGAAAGAAGCTCACCGACTCGACCTGCACCCGCACCGTGCTGCCGTCCTTGTGCACGTTGAGCGGGGAAGCGGGGTTCGTGGGGTTCCACAACGCGTACCACGCCTGGTTCCGCTGTGCGGCGTGAAAAGCCCCGCATTCCTCGTAATCGCTCTCGGCGGTTGCGAAGTTGAAGCGCTCGCAGATCGTCATGTAGTGAGTGAGGAAGTAGCGCGTGACCGCCTGGTCGGGCTTCGCGGTGCCGTCGTAGAGCGGAACCACGTCGACGATTCCGGTGGCGTTGTCGACACGTACGACGAAGGGATCGACCCGCTTGAGCGGCATCAGCACGACGAGCGCGACGCTGCCCGCCAGGGCGCACAGCCACCCGCCCGCGGCCACACGCCAGGCCACGCGCGCGCTGCGCCGCGCCGCGCTGATCCGGTCCGCGTCCCAAGCAGCAGCCTCGCGAAAATACCCGGCGAGCGGAGCGGCGGCGCTCATGGAACACCCGAAACGGGGCCCGCGCTCGACCCGCGCGCGGCACCCGACGCGGGCGTCGACGCATTGATGGGCTCGAGACTGCCATCGCAGCGCACCCCGTGGGGTGTGCAGGCAGAGGCGAACAGGGCCAAGCAGATGAGCAAGAGCGTCTTCACGGGAACCTCCTTGCCTCGTCACTCGGCAGACGATTTCCTGCCTCAGTTGTCGCGCCACGGCGCGGGCACGGTCGCCGGCCGGGCCGATGCCCCGCCCGGGCTCGTCGATGACCCGGCCGCCGCAAGCAGCGCCGCGCTAACCCCCACGGCGGCGCCTCTCCGCATAGTCCAGCCGGCAAGGCGGCTCACCATCGCAAAGCTGTTGAGGCTCACGCCCCCGGCGAGCGCGGCGGCAATCGGCATGACCTGGCGCATGAGGAGGAAGACCAGCACTGCGATGAGCACCATGTTGAGCGCGTCCACCGTCACGATGGCCGCGCCGCGGGCCGCGGTCTGGGCCGCGTAGGAGGCGACGATCTGCAGCAGCAGCGCCGCGACCAGCACGGTGAGGATGGTGATGAGCGCGTAGTTGGCGAGCTGCGCCAGCCAGGCCTCGAAGAACCTGCGGGTGGCGTCGAACAACAGCAGTGCGATGAAGAGCGGCCCGAGCGCCAGCAGCACCGCGAGCGCGATGCTCGAGAGCGCAATGAGGAACATCGTGTACACGCACACGAGCCCCATCAGCACCCAGACGATTGCGCCGGCGACGTAATAGCCGATGTCGCCGTTGAAGACGCCGCCGTTGTTCCACAGGTAGCCGGCCACGGCGCCTCCCTGGCTCCAGATGGTGTCGATCGTGGCCACCGGATCGGGGGCGCCCACGACCGCGCTCGCGAGCTCCGCGGGCGCCCGATAGAAGGTGTCGACGATGACCGTGTTGTAGAGCCACAGGTGCAGCGAGCCGCCGAGCACCACCGCGAGCGTCACGAGGCGCTTCAAGCCGGCCGCGACCGGTTCCTCGATGCGGCCGCTCAGGTGCAGGTAGCCCCAGACCATGACGTAGACGATCGCGAGCGTCACGATCGCCGGCTCGAGCGCCGCCGCGACCAGCGCGGTATTCGCGCCGATGTAGGCGGCGAGCTGCCCCTCGAGCCAGGTCCAGAAAGTCTCGAAGAAACCCATGAGCGCGCTCCGTTGCGTGCGCTCAAGGGTGTGGCTGAAAACGGCCCGCGAACTGCCCATGGCCAGCCACCACCAGCTCGCGCGTACGCTGCGCGTTCACCCACTGGCCGGCCTGAGTGCTCTGGTAGAGATCGTCGAGCTTGGTGCGCTCGTTCTCGAGCATGCCTCCTTCGGCCGCGATGCGCGCCTCGAGCTCGAGGATCGATTTCTGATCGTTGGCAGATCCAATCGTGTCGATCAGCTGCTGCAGGGCCGCGAAGCGCTGGCTGCTGTTGGCGAGCGCCTCATGGGCGAGCGACTGGAGCAGCGCCGATGACTGCCGCGCCGCCTGCAGGGATTGCCCCGCCGCCGCGGGCAGCGCGGCGAGCTGCTGCGCGCTGAGCACCGCGTTGGCGTTTATGGCCCGTGTCAGATCGGCGGCCAGCGTCGGATAGGCGCCGAGGGCCGCGCCGCTGCCCTGCAGGACCCCCTGCAAGGTGGCCCAGTCGGGCGGCAGGTAGTTGCGCACGGTGCCAGCGAGGAGTGATTGCATGCCGCGATTGCCCGTCATGGCCTGAAATTCCGCCTGCGCCTGCGTCAGCTGGCTGCGGGCCGTGGCGAGCTGCTGCTCGAGCTGCTGCACCTCGGCCACGAGCTGGTTCACGGCGGCAATGTCGATCACGGCGAACTGCGCGTGGGCAACCGGCGCGAGCAACATGAGAATCACCGATAGCGAGAGCAAGCGGGCCTGTTTGGTGCGCATGAGGACTCCTTATTAATAGAGGTGAAACCCCTGGGTCATTCCTGTTGGCACGCGGTCATGAAGGGGGACAGCCAGCGCTCCGGGTCCGCGCCGTGCTCTCGGATCAGCCGGTGCAGCCGCTCGAGGTGACGCGCGCGCCCGGAGATCACCGTCAGCTCGCCGTCGAAGCCCTGCAGATCGAGCCGGCAGACGATGCTGTGATGTCCCTGCTTCACGAGGAACGAGCGCGAGCCGGGCTCGAGCTGCTCCTTGATCAGCTTGAACTCACGCTCACTCAGCCCGAAACCCCCGCAGTACTCCGCGGCGCTGGCATCGGCGTTGGGAAAGAACACCTTGGTCGCGGTCTGCTCGATGATCGTGCGGCTGATCGGGCTGTCGAGTACGTCGCTGGTGCTCTGGGTCGCCAGACACATCACGCCATTCAGCTTGCGCCAGGTCTTCGGCCCTTCGCGTGCGAAGCTCTCGAACGCGGGGTCGGCGAGCAGCCGCCAGAACTCGTCCATCCAGCACACCAGGCGCCGGCCGTCGAGGAGCTGGCGCACCAGGTGGAACATGTAGAGCGTCACGGGCGCGCGCGTCAGCTCGTGGTCGAGGAACTCGCTCGCGTCGAAACCGACCACCGGCCGGCCAGCCAGGCGCGCAACGATCGAGTCATCCGGGTTATCGAAGACCCAGGCGTAGTCTCCGCGGCTCACCTCGCACCAGCGCGAGAGCCGCGCGTGCAGACCCTCGGCGTCCGTCGGATCGAGGTACTCGAGCAGCCGCGAGAGGCGGCGCGCCGGGGCGGCGAGCGAGAGCGTGCCGCGCAGTGCCTGCTCGAGATCGCGGTCCTCGCGGGCCGTCAGCGCGCGGCCGCCGGCCGGGCGCACCAGGAGATGCAACCAGGTCTTCAGAAACTCCGTGTGGGCGGGCGTCGGCGCAAGCTGCAGCGGGTTGAAGCCGGTCGGAGCGCCTTGCTTCAAGGCGAGATACTCACCGCGCAGCGCCCGCACCAGGATCTCGAGGCCGCGGTCCTTGTCGAAGATGATCTGCGTCACGCCGTGGCGCTCGAGCATGGCGACCAGGAAGCCGATGAACACGGTCTTGCCCGAGCCGGTCGGCCCGCAGATGAACGTATGCCCAGTGTCCTTGCGGCTGCCTGGGTCGGACGGATCGCTGGCGTGCAGGGAGAAGTAGTACGGCGAGCGAGCGCGGGTCGAGAGCAGCGTCAGCGCTTCGCCCCAGTGATTGCCGCTCGCCCGCCCCACGGGGTAGTTGTGAAACGGCACCATGGCCGCGAAATTCCGCGAGGTGACCGGCGCCTTGCGCGGGCGCACCGCAAAGTTCCCCGGCAGCTGCGCCCAGAAAGCCGCTTCGAGCGCCAGGTCCTCGCGCGCCACGGTCATGCCGGTATCCGCGAGCAGGCTTCGTGCGAGCGCCACACAATCGTTCAAGGTCCGCAGCCGCCGCCCGTCCGTGTGGTCCGTCGTGAGCTCCTCTGGATCCGCGAGTACCTGCAGCGAGAAGTGATGATCGCCCATGACGAACTCATTGCTGGTGAGGCCGTCGAGCGCGTCCTTCAGCTGCACGGCCTGCGAGACTGCGAAGTCGCCGGCGTTCGCCATGCGATTGAACTGCCGCTGCAGCAGGGCCTGCCCCGAGGCCTTGGTGAGGAAAGTGAAGGAGTGCGTGAGGACAAGCGCAAAGGGTGCTGACAGCAGGCGGTTGAACATCCCCGGAATGCTCGGGGTCGGATATTCCTTGATGCCGAGCACGGCGCCGACCCGAGTCGCGGCGGGCAGGCGATATTCGATGGCCTCGGTGCCGAAAAGCAGCCTCGTGGTGGCGAGCGCCTGGTTGAGCGGACCCCGGGGCAGCGGCACCCGGCGAGCTTCCCCATTCACCAGCACGGCGAGGTACTCGAGCAGCGTCGAGCACCAGAGGTTGCCCCAGCGGTACACCCCGAGCGGCTCCGGGTCGTACCGCGCGAGCGAAGCCAGCACCGTTTGCGCGAGCTTGGCGCAGGCCTCGAGCGCGTGGTTGAGCTCCATCGGCCGATCGCGGCGACGCGTCCTCGAGACGACGCTCGAGACCAGCCCGGCCGCAAGCCCCGCGGCCGGCCGGAACAACACGGCGAGATAGAGCTCGTTCACCATGAGCGTCTCACCGGCGAGCCGGGCCGCATAGCGGGAAGCGAGCGCCTGTGCAAAACCGCCGGCCGGTGTGGCCGAGCGCAGCGCCGCGCGCTCTCGCCGCCGGATGACGTGAGTCCACAACGCAAGGTCGGGGCTCGCGAGGTTGCGCCACAGAACGTTCAGGCGCTCGTGCCAGTTGTTGAGCTGCTCGTCGTCGGCGCTCTCAAAGCTCGCGCCGCCGAGCCTGAAGGCCTGCAGGTAATCCCCCGACATCGTGCACACGACGCGCTCGGCAACATGTGCGGCGTAGGGAATGAACTCGGCGGCGTTGCGCTCGCGCTGCAACGCCACTGCGCGCCGCGCGTGCATCACCCGCCCTCCCCGCGCGCCGCGGGACGGCCACCCCTGCCGCCCGGCGTCGGCCGCCGCCACCCGTTCGCGCGCGGCAGATCGAGCAGAAGCGGGCTGTAGCTGCTCGCGCGCCAGGCACGCAGGTTCCCGAGGGCCGCGGGCAGCCGCGTCCGGCCCCACAGCATCAGGAGATCGAAGAAGCGTGGATCCTGCGCGCAAAGAAGGGCGGATACGCCGTGAATCGGGAGACACACCAGGAGCACCAGCAGGTTCTTGGTGAGCAGGAAGGCCTCGAGCGTAAATACGAGATTGAAGAGAAGTGCGGAGTACGTGACTCCCCAGCGCATCGGCGGGCGCGTGGCGCCGACGAAGAGCGGATCCGCGACGAGTCCGGCGTTACGGCTGCCCATAATGCTCACTCACACGCCGAACATGCCGCGCACCCACGTCACAATCTGCGGCGCGCCGAAGGCGATTGCGATCCCAAGAATGGCCCCCAGGCACCAGCCCCAGGACATGCGGTTTGCCATGGCCATCGCGCCGAGCGCCATGACCAGGATGATCGCGATGGGCGTCAACCAGGCGAGGATGTTGGTTTGCAGGGCGCTCGCGCCGGTCATGAACGGCGACGCGGCCTGAGCGAGCACGAGCGCCGGAGCGAGCGTGAGGAGCCCGAGCCAGGCGGCGTTTGGCCGCCGACGCGCAAATCTTGGCCGACTTAGATCCATGATAGGTCTCCGCGGATCGCAGTGCGGCTGTCAGCGCTCGTTCACGGCGTGCGCGCCTGCGCCGCGCGCGTCATCGCCGCGGCGCGCCTCGAGCTCTTCCCTCTTCAGCTTCCCGGGTGCGCCGAGGCGGAAGCCCTGCACGATGAAAGAGTGGTCGTATTGCTTTTCGCCCTTCTCGTCCGTCCAGTTGCTCGAGCGCACCTTCGCTTCGAGGACCAGCTGGTCGCCCTTGCGTGCATTGCGCGCGATCGACTCTCCCATGGGGCCGAAGGCGACGAACCACAGGCTCGTCACCACTTCCTTGGCCGCGCCTTCCTCGTCCTTGCCGGCATAGTCGTTCCCCACCAGGCAAAGCTTGGCGTAGCTGCGCTCGCCCTTCGACACGAGCTCGGGGTCGCGGGCAAGATTTCCGACTGCGGTCAGGGTGAAACTGTTCATCGTGTATGCTCCTTGCCGTGCTGTGTTGGTTTGGGGCGTGGGGCACAGTCTATTGAGCGCGCGAATCTTTGGAATTGTGATTTGGCGATCTGTTCGTGCAGAAACGCGCCGGGCACTCGCGCACGCGCTGCCGGGCGATGCGCGAGTCGTGTATCGTCACGGCGGGATCAGCGGGAGCAATCTCATGTCATTCACCGATAGCGCGCGCGACGATGGCACGGTCGAGGAGTGTCTCGATGAGCTCAACGACTTCGTGGCAGGTTTGCAGCAGTACTCGCCGACGGTGCTGGCGATCGCCTTGCGCGTCCACCTCGAGGGGCTGCTGCACGCGCTGCTCGAGGGAAAGATGTGTACGCCGGAAGAAGTGCGCGATTTCGTCAGGGAGCTGGAGCGCGATGCTCTGCAGTATGAGGCGGACTGATCAAACTCACATCAGAGCGCGCACGGCGCCCGGCAACCCTCCTACCGCTCCACCCGATCCCGCGACCGATCTGCCTTCGGATTCTCGTCCCGCGAATCGCCGCTCGAGTGCTCGGTCTTCTTCGGCTGCGACGCCGGATGCTGCTGTGGGTGGCTCGGCGCTGGCGGACTCGAGGCGGCGTGCGCCGTGTGCCCGGCCGGAGCCGTTGAGCTCTGGGCTCGAGTCGCCGGTTTCTCCGGCCGGTAGGCCGGCTCAGCCGCGGGCGGCGCGTCCGTATGGGGCGCCTCGTAGGATGAGAACGTGCCCTGCGAAGCCCCCGGCGGGCGGTCAGTGTGGACGGCCGGCGCCGCAGCGGGCGCGGACGGAGTGGAGACGAACGTGCGCGTCGTGGTGGCCGGCGGGAGCGAAGGACTCTCGAGCGAGCGCGCACGGTCGCCGAGGCTCGGTTGCGCCGGCGCCTGCGCCGACTGCGGCAGCGGCGGCCGCGATCCCTTGGTCGGAGTCAGCACGTGCACCTGGGCCGTGGGCCTGCCGGGTTGCAGCCGGACGAGATCCGAGCGCGCGAGTGGCCGCCCGCCGTTCGCCTGGATGGCCGCGAGCTGTGTCTCGAAGGAAGCGGGAGCGCGCGGCGGCGGCGCGTGCGCGATCACTGCGCGGTTGGCGAGCGCAGGCGGCGGGCGCGCCGTTTTGGCACCCGCTGCTCCGAGCACGCTCAGGCGTTGCGGCGCGACGGACGGCGCCGGCGCGGCTACGGTCATGCCGGCGAGCACCCCTGAGGTCACCGGCAGCGTATGTCCCGCGACGCGCTGCGCCGAGGTGAAGACGCTCTGCGGCACGGCGCTGATCGCCGGCGCGGTGTGGTTGACGTAACGGATGTTGGTGACGCGGTTCTGGTAGACGTCGGTAATGTAGCTGCTGCTCGCGATCGTCGTGTTGGCGGTGTTGACGTTGCGCAGGTAGGCATCGCTCACGCGGTTCGCGGGCGCATAGACCTCATGCGGGCCGAGCGGAAACCAGCCGACATTGGCAGCGGCCGCGGCCGGACCTGCGAAGCCGGGCCCGCCCGTCCAGGCCACCAGGGCCGGCGCATACACGGGCTGCAAGGGCCGCGGGCCCGGCACCCAGCACCACGAGCCGCGCAGGTAGGCCCAGCGCCCATAATGAAACGGCGCGTAGCCCCAGGGGGCATCATCCACCCAGGTCCAGCCCCAGGGCGCGATCCACGCCCAGTGGCCGAAACGGTAGGGCACCCAGTTCGCCACCACGACCGCGGGCGTCCACACGTAACCGTACTCGGGCGTGTCCTGCCAGCGGCCGTTGTCGTCGAGCTCGTAGGTTCCCGGCGTGTCGTCGGCGACGTATTCGCGCGACGGCGACTCCTCCTCGTGGGCGTCGCGCGTGGCGGACCAGGTGTCGAGATCGTCCGGCGGGCCGAGCGAGGCGGCACTGTAGGAGAGCGTGGTGCCCGAAGCCGAGCCCGTGAAGACCATCACCCGCTGGGCGTCGATCGGAATCGACTCGGTCGATCCCAGCGCGAGCGCCTCGCCTTCCGAGACCTTGACCAGCGTCGTGTTGCCGGGCTCGTCGACCTCGATGCGGTACGCGCCCGGCTGCGCGAGCTGCACGGCGAGCTGTGGCGTGTCGATCTCGTAGCTCTGGCCGCTCGAGGTGTCCCACACCCGCACCAGCAGGATCCCGGCGCTCAGCTGGATCTGCGCGAAGCGGTCGTCGAGGTTAAGGAAGGCGAATCCGGTCATGCCGCCCAAGCGCAGCACGGCATCGCCCAGGTCGAGCTCGGCCACGGATTGCTGGTCGGTCCAGAGCCGATCGCCGGTCGTGAGCGGCCGGTTGCGCTCCGCAGCGGTCCATTCCTGCAGGCCCGCAGGCTCGAGCGACACCGCGCCTTCCACATAGCTCAGCCGCGCGACGCGGCCCGGAGGATCGCCTTCATCGGCACGCGCGCTGCTGAGCGCTGCGAGCGAGAGCACGGCGAAGCAGGCGAGCCTCGCAGGTGCGGCTGTGCGGGGGACTCTCATCGCTTCAGTGCTCCCTCCGGACCCCCTAGTGTAGTGACTTAGACCCCACGCATCGCGGCGCCGTTCGCGCGGGCCCAAAGCCACCCGTTGCGCGCTCCGTTCCCCGGTGAACGCGCGTATGCCCCGCTCGAGCGACCGCCCATTTAACTTAGAGCGTCGCCGGCAGCCGCTCGGCGAGAAAATCGATCAGGGCCCGCACCGCCGGGAGCATCCCGCGCCGCGTCGGGAAGACGACGTGTACGATGCCCTGGGGGCTGCGCCAGGCGGGCAGCACGCGCACCAGGGCGCCGCTCCTGAGGTCCTGTCGCACGACACTCTCGGGGAGCCGCGCGACCCCTAAGCCGGCGAGCACCGCGGCGCGCAGCACCACGAAGTCATGGCAGACGATGCGCGCCTGGTGCTCGACGGCGGCGCTCTCGCCTTGAGGCCCGAGCAGCTCCCAGGGGCGCCGCTCGAACTCGCCCGCGTAGTCGAGCGTCGTGTGGTGCTTGAGGTCAGCGGGCTCGGCAAGCGAAACGACGCCCTTCAGGTACCCGGGGCTTGCCACCAGGAACTCATCCACCTCGCGGAACGTGCGCATCACGAGACCATCTTCGCCCGTGGGCTTGGTACGCACCCGTAGCGCCACATCGAAGCTCTCGGCGAGCACGTCGACGCGGCGGTTGCTGACGTGCAGCTCGAGGCGGATCGCGGGGTAGGCCTCGAGGAAGGCCGGCAGGATCGGGGCGAGCGCCGACTGCGCGAGCGCCACGGGGCAGCTCGCCCGGATCGTGCCGCAGGGCTTGGCGCGGGCGAACTCCACCACCTCGAGCGCCGCGTCGGCTTCCGCGAGCATCGCCGTCGCGTGCCGGTAGACCTCGTGGCCGACGTCCGTCACCACGAAGCGCCGGGTCGAGCGATTCACGAGCCGTACGCCGAGCCTCGTCTCGAGCGAGGAGACATGGCGAGAGAGACGCGACTTCGGGATGTCGAGCGCCCGTGCGGCCTTGGCAAAGCCACCGTGGTCGACCACCTGCGTGAAATAATAGAAGCCCTCGAGAGGCTGCATTGGAGCTCCTATTGAACCCAAATTTGGAACAACCTGTTTCATTTTACCCGGATACTCTTCGATTGTTCCAAGGACTAATCTCGCCATCCAGCCTTAGGGCATTGGGAGATCCGTCATGAACATCCTGCACATCGATTCGAGCATCCTGGGGGAGGGGTCGGCGAGCCGCGCACTGACCCGCGGGATCGTCGCCCGCCTGAAGAGCGCGCACCCCGAGGCAACGGTCACGTACCTCGACCTCGCGGCCGAGCATCTGCCGCACCTCTCGCAGAGCTCGCTCGCGCGAAGCGATGAGACCGAGGCCGCCCGAAACGCCGCCGCGCTCGAGCAGTTCCTCGCAGCCGACGTCCTCGTGATCGGCGCGCCGATCTATAACTTCTCGATCCCGTCCCAGCTCAAGGCGTGGATCGACCGCATCGCGGTCGCGGGCAAGACCTTCCGCTACACCGCCAAGGGCCCCGAAGGGCTCGCGGGCGGCAAGGAAGTGATCGTCGCAATGCCGCGCGGTGGAGTCGTCGGCGCGGACGCCCGCGGCGAGTTCGGCGAGTCCTACTTGAGGTTCTTGTTCGGCTTCCTTGGCATCACGAACGTGCGCTTCGTACACGCCCAGGGTCTCTCGATCTCCCCCGAGCATCGGCAAGAGAGCCTGAAGGCGGCGCACGCGACGATCGCCTCGCTCGCCACGCGGCCCGCGGCCGAGGCGCTGGCGGCCTGAAGGTCACGGGGAGCGCGCACTTGAAACGAGCGTACCAGAGCCCGATTGTCAGCCGATCCCATCGCAGGAGAATTCCCATGGTGGAAGGCGTTGCACAGGCCCGCACCGTGCGGCGTGTCGTCAAAGGCATGCCGACGTCCGATGGCGCGGGCGTCAAGCTGACCCGCGTGATCGGGCAGCCGCAGCTTCCCGACCTCGATCCATTCCTCATGCTCGATGAGTTCGGCACCGATAGTCCCGAGGACTACATCGCGGGGTTCCCGGACCATCCGCACCGGGGCTTCGAGACCGTCACCTACATGCTCGACGGCCGCATGCGTCATCGCGACAACCATGGGAACGAAGGCGTGCTCGTTCCGGGGAGCGTGCAGTGGATGACCGCGGGTCGGGGACTCGTGCACTCGGAGATGCCCGAGCAGGAGCAAGGCCGCATGCGCGGATTTCAGCTCTGGCTCAATCTCCCCGCGCGCGACAAGATGACCCAACCTAAATACCAGGAGTTCGGGCCCGAGCGGATCCCGATCGCCAACCCCGCTCCGGGTGTGCGCGCCAAGGTAATTGCCGGGAGCGTGGCGGGAGTCGGCGGACCGATCCAGCAGCCGGCGACGGACCCCACCTACCTCGATCTCGCGATCGAGCCCGGCGCGACCTTTCGCGAGCCGCTGCCGGCCGAGTACGCGGCGTTCCTCTACGTCTACGAGGGAACGATGAGCGTGGGCCGCGAGGCCGATGCCATCACCGTGCGGACGCACGAGCTCGCGGTGCTCGATGAAGGCAGCGAAGTCGAGCTCAAGGGCGTGACGGCCGGCGCCGACGGCAAAAGCGCCCGTGCGATCCTCGTCGCGGGCCGGCCGCTCAAGGAGCCGGTGGCGAAGTACGGGCCGTTCGTCATGAACACCCGCGACGAGCTGCAGCAGGCCTTCATCGACTTCCAGAACGGGAAGTTCTGAGCGGCAGCCGCTCGAAGCCGTAGCGCACGAAAATCTGCCGGGCCGCCTCGCCTTCGAGGAACGCCTCGAAGGTCGCGGCCTGCGCGGACGCGCGCGCGGTCAGCTCCACGGGGTAAACGATCGGCGCGTGCGTCGAAGCGGGGAAGACGTCGAGGAGGCGCACCCGCTTCTCCGCGAGCGCATCGGTCCGGTAGACAATTCCTAGCGTCGCCTCCCCGCGCGCGACGTACTCGAGCGCCGCACGGACGTTCTCGGCGCGCACCAGGTGCGGCTCTATTGCCTTCCACACTCCGAGCCGCGTGAGCGCCTGCTGCGCGTAGCGGCCGACGGGTACCGAGTCCGGGTCTCCCGTTGCGAGGCGGCCGCCGGCGAGCGCGGCGGTGAAATCGACCCCAGGCGCCAAGCTAAGCTGCACCGCGCTCCCGGCCGGTGCGATCAGCACGAGGGCATTGCCGAGAAGATCCTCCCGCGTGCCGGGACGCATCAGATGCCGCTGATCGAGATAGTCCATCCACTCGATGTCCGCGGAGAGAAATACGTCGGCGGGAGCGCCCGCCTCGATCTGCTTGGCGAGTACCGAGCTCGCCGCGAATGAGGTGCGGACCCCGATGCGCGGCGGCGCACTCTCACCCGGCTGCGCCTCGCGCGTGGCGAAGGCGCGTGCGATCTCGTCCAGCGGTCCCGCGAGCGAGGCGGCCGCGAAGACGAGGATAGCAGGGGTGGCTTCCGCGGCAGTGGCCGCCTTCGGGAGAGGCGTGGCCGCGGCTGCGCGCGCGACGCCCGTGACAGCCCCGAGCAGCGTGCCCGCCGCGCAGATCATCGCCACCGCCCACACGACGAGCGACCAGAGCGTGCTCCGTGCTCTCATCCATGCCCCCTGAGAAACCCGCGCCGCGACACCGGCAGTGAGTCACATTTTGGGCGATGCTGCGCCCGAACCGCTACTCCGCCCCCCGCATCCGGCACCGACCGGGCACAATGCCCGAATGCAGAGGGTGCGGTGGCTCAGTCGCCAGGGGGTTCCGTGCGTCGTGCGCCATCGGGCCGCGGCGCTGCTCTTCGGGCTGCTCCTCGTGCCGGCACTCGCGGGAGCCGCGGAGGCGGCCGACCTCGATACCCTCGGCCTCCCGCCGCTGCCGGTCGGTGTGCCGCCGCCCGAGACGCCCGGGATTCCCTCAGATGCGGAGCTCAAGGCCTCGAAGGCGGTCGTCGGCGAGATCCTCATCGACAACCAGAACATCTTCAACCTCGACGATCCGAAGGACAATTACTGGCTGTTCCGCCTCGCCGACCGGCTGCATGGAAGGACCCGCGCGAGCGTGATCCGCAGCCAGCTGCTCTTCAAGCCTGGTGACCGGTACGACCGCCGCGTGATCGACGAGAGCGAGCGGATCCTGCGGGCCAACAACTACTTCTACGACGCCTGGATCCGCCCGGTGAGGTATCACGACGGCAAGGTCGACCTGCGCGTGACCACCCGCGACGTCTGGACGCTCAATCCCGGCTTCAACTACTCGCGTACCGGCGGCACCAACTCGACCGGCGTGCAGCTCGAGGAGCTCAATCTAGTCGGCTCGGGCACCGATGTGGCGCTGAGCCGCACCCGCAACGTCGACCGGACCGAGTCGCTCCTTGCCGTCTCGAACCAGCATGCCTTCGGCACCTGGACCGCACTCGGCTTCGACTATGCCGACAACAGCGATGGCCACTACCGCGACTTCGTCATCAACCGGCCCTTCTACGCCCTCGATACACGCGCGGCCGGCGGCTTGAGCGGCAATGACGACTCGCAGACCGACTATCTCTACG
This sequence comes from Gammaproteobacteria bacterium, assembly GCA_030038875.1. Lineage (GTDB taxonomy): Bacteria > Pseudomonadota > Gammaproteobacteria > Steroidobacterales > Steroidobacteraceae > 13-2-20CM-66-19. Next base: position 14,800 of record JASHQW010000404.1, read on the forward strand.
ACCGCAGCAACATCATCGATGAATTCCACTCCCAGCATAACTTCCTCTCGGCCTACGGCGGCTGGTCACCGGGGCTGCAGAACGGCTGGGTGCAGCGCCTGAGTGCCGGTGTTACCTACGACGAATATGAGTTCTCACCGCTACCGCTCACCACCTGGAGCGGGCCCACGCTTCTGCCCGGGGACCGCCGCTTCCTCTACCCGTGGGTGGAATATGACCTCGTCGGGGACGATTACGTGCGGCTCTACAACCACGACCAGATCTTAAGGACCGAGGACTTCTACCTCGGCACCATCGCGACGCTGCGCCTCGGCTGGGCGGACTCGGCGCTCGGCTCGAGCCAGAGCGCGCTCATGATCCAGGGCACGGCCGGCAAGGGCTACCGGACCGACGGCTCGACGCTGCTCCTGGCGAGCGATTTCTCGGGACGCGTCGAGAACGGCGTGCTCTACAACGGCGTCGCCGACGCCTCGGTGCGTTATTACTACGAGCAGAGCTCGAAGTGGCTCTTCTTCACGACCTTAGTCGGCACCAAGGCCTGGCGGCCGGATCTCGACAACCAGGTGCTGCTCGGTGGCGATAACGGGCTGCGGGGCTATCCGCTCCGTTACCAGGACGGCACGGCACGCACGCTCTTCACGGTGGAGCAGCGCTACTTCACCGACTGGTTTCCGTTTCGCCTGTTCCGGGTGGGAGGCGCGATCTTCTTCGACGCCGGCCGCACCTGGGGGGAGCCGCCCCTGGCGCAGCCCTCGCTCGGGCTGCTGAAGGATGCGGGCTTCGGGCTGCGCTTCGGGAATGCGCGCTCAGGGCTCGGCAACGTCATTCACGTGGACGTGGCGTTCCCGTTCGAGACCGCGAACGGCACCATCCGCCAGGCGCAGTTTCTCGTGACGACCCAGGCGAGCTTCTAAAGAAGCGCGAAAACCCCAGCGTCAGCGTTTGGGCGGCGCCGTTGCACCCGGCGGCGGCTTGGCCGCGGCACCGGCCGGCGCGGTCGCGCCGGGGCTTGGCTTCGCGGCGGGGGAAGCGGGCGGGCGCGGAGGC
>JASHQW010000405.1 GCA_030038875.1 Gammaproteobacteria bacterium
GCCCGATGCTTGCGGGCGCGGGCAACACGGTGACCTACACCCAGGGTGGGGCGGCGGTCGTGGCGTCGCCTGTGATTACGGTCTCTCAGGTCGACAGTCTCACGCTGGCTTCGGCGAGTGTTTCGATCAGCTCCGGGTTCTTTGCCGGCGACACGCTCGCTGCCAGCACGGGCAGCACGGCTATCACGGCGAGCTACAACGCGGGCACCGGGGTGCTCACCCTCACGGGCACCGATACGCTCGCCAACTATCAGACGGTGCTCGAGTCGGTGACCTTCAGCTCGACGAGTGTGAACCCGACCAACTACGGCCCGGATATTAGCCGCACGCTCTCCTGGCAGGTGAATGACGGCACGCTCAACTCCAACACCGTGACGAGCACGGTGAGCGTGGTGGGCGTGGATCAGGGTCCGGTGCTCAGCGGGGCAACCAACACGGTGACCTACACGCAGGGCGGTGCGGCGGTGGTTGCTGCCTCGCCGCCGATGGCGGTCTCTGACGTCGATCGCCTGGATCTTGCCTCGGCGACTGTCTCGATCAGCGGCGGGTTCTTCACCGGCGATGTGCTCAGCGCGGTGACGACGGGCACCGTGATTACGGCGAGCTACAACGCGGGCACCGGGGTGCTCACCCTCACGGGCACCGATACGCTCGCCAACTATCAGACGGTGCTCGACTCGGTGACCTTCAGCTCGACGAGTGTGAATCCGACCAACTACGGAATAGACCCGAGCCGCACGTTGAGCTGGCAGGCGAATGACGGCACGGTGGCGTCCAACACCGTGACGAGCACCGTGAATGTGATCGGTGTGAATCACGCTCCGGTGCTCGCCGGTGCTGGCAACACGGTGACCTACACGCAGGGCGGGACGAAAGTCGTTGCCTCACCGGCGATTACGATCACCGACATCGAGAGTGCTGACCTGGTCTCGGGGGCCGTTGCGATCAGCTCCGGGTTCTTCGCCGGCGATACGCTCGCTGCCACGACGACGGGCACGGGCATCACCGCGAGCTACGATGCGTCGACTGGAGTGCTGAGCCTCTCCGGCACTGCGACGCTGGCCAATTACCAGAAGGTACTGGACTCGGTGACCTTCAGCTCGACGAGTAAGAACCCGACCAGCTACGGCGAAGATTTGAGCCGCACGCTCATGTGGATGGTTAGCGATGCGACGCTGCACTCGAACACCGTGACCAGCACGGTAGACGTGGTCGGGGTGGCGCAGGCGCCGGTGCTCGCGGGCGCGAGCAACACGGTGACCTACACGCAGGGTCACGCGGCGGTCATTGCCTCGCCGGGGATTACGGTCAGCGACGTCGACCGGCTGACGCTCGCCTCGGCGAGTGTGACGATCAGCGCCGGGTTCTTCGCCGGCGATGTACTCAGCGCGGTGACGACGGGCACCGCCATTACGGCGAGCTACAACGCGGGCACCGGCGTGCTCACCCTCACCGGCACGGATACGCTCGCCAACTATCAGACGGTGCTCGAGTCGGTGACCTTCAGCTCGACGAGTGTGAATCCGACCGACTACGGCGCGGACCTGAGCCGCACGCTCTCCTGGCAGGTCAATGACGGCGCGGTCAGCTCCAACACTGCGACGAGCAAGGTGAAGGTGGTGGGCGTCGATCAAGGCCCGACGCTCACGGACGCGGGCAATACGGTGACCTTCACGCAGGGCGGCGCGGCGGTGGTGGCTTCGCCTGCGATCAGCGTCTCCGACCCCGACCGGCTTGACCTCACATCAGCGCGGGTTGCGATCAGCTCAGGGTTCTTCAAGGGCGATGAGCTCGCCGCGACGACGACGGGTACGGCGATCACCGCGAGCTACAACGCGACCACGGGAGTGCTGACCCTCACCGGCACCGACACGCTGGCGAACTACCAGGCGGTGCTCGACTCGGTGACCTTCAGCTCGACGAGTGTGAATCCGACCGACTTCGGCCCCGACACGAGCCGCACCTTAAGCTGGCGGGCGAGCGACGGCACGGTCACATCCGCGACCGTGACGAGCACTGTAGACGTAGTGGGCGTGGATCAGGGACCGACGCTTGCGGGTGCGGGCAACACGGTGAGCTACACGCAGGGCGGCGCGGCAGTGGTGGCGTCGCCTGCGATCACGGTCGCGGACGTCGATCGCCTGGATCTGGTCTCGGCGACCGTTACGATCAGCTCCGGCTTCTTCGCCGGCGACACATTGAGCTGGAGCGCGGTAGCCGGCATCACGGCGAGCTACAACGCAGCTACCGGAGTGCTGAGCTTCACCGGCAGCGCGACGCTCGCGCACTACCAGACGGAGCTCAGGTCGGTGAAATTCAGCTCGACGAGCGGGAACCCGACCGATTACGGCAGCGATACGAGCCGCACCTTGAGCTGGCAGGTGAATGATGGGACGGTGAGCTCCAACACCGTCACCAGCACTGTCACCGTGGTGGGTGTGGCGCAGACGCCGGTGCTCTCGGGTGCCGGTAACACGGTCACCTACACGCAGGGTAGCGCAGCGGTCGCGGCGTCGCCTGCCGTGACGGTCACCGATGTCGACCGCCTGGATCTCGCCTCGGCGACGGTGACGATCAGCAAGGGCCTGTTCGCGGGGGATCTACTCGCCGCGACGACAGTCACGGGCGTCAGCGCGAGCTACAACGCGACCACCGGAGTGCTCACGCTCACGGGCAGCGCCACGCTGGCGCAATACCAGGCGATGCTCGACTCGGTGACCTTCAGCTCGACGAGCGGGAATCCGACCGACTACGGCGCCGACTTGAGCCGCACGCTGAGCTGGGTGATCAATGACGGCACGGTCAGCTCCAAGGCTGTCACCAGCACTGTGACGGTGGTCGGTGTGGACCAGCCCGCAGTGCTCGCCGGTGCGGGCAACACGGTCACCTACACGCAGGGCGGCGCAGCCGTCGTGGCGTCGCCCGCCATTACGGTCTCCGATGTCGATAATCTCGATCTTGCCTCCGCGAAGGTGACGATCAGCAGCGGCTTCCTCGCCGGCGACACGTTGAGCTCGACCGCGGTCACCGGCATCACCGCGAGCTACAACGCTTCGACCGGGGTGCTTACCTTGACCGGCAGCAGCACGGTGGCGCATTACCAGACGGCGCTCGAGTCGGTGAAATTCAGCTCGACGAGCTCGAATCCGACCAACTCCGGTGCCGACACCAGCCGCACACTGAGCTGGCAGGTCAGTGACAGCTCGGCGCTCGCCTCGAACACCGTGACCAGCACGGTCACCGTGGTCGCGGACCCGCCGGCCAGCGCCACGGTGAGCATGGCGACGTCGAGCAAGGCGATGGCACGTATCGCGACGCCAGAGATCGCCGCACCAAGTGTTGCCAAGTCGACCGCCGACACGGTAAGCCTGAGCGCCCCAAGTGTTGCCAGATCGAGCCTCGAGGAGACGGCGAAGGTCATACCGAGTGTCGCAGGCGCTGCAAAGTCGGGGTCCGCGCCCGAAGTCCGGCCGTCGAGCCCGCCGGCATCCGCCAATGCCACGCTCAGCCTGGGCAGCCTCAAGGCGACGGCGGGCGAAACCGTCACCGTGCCGGTCAGGATCGACAGCGCGCGCGGCCTGCAATCGATGCAACTGCTGATCCGCTACGATGAGCGTGCGCTCACACCGCTCGCCGTACAGCGCAGTGCACTGACCGCTGACTTTCACTACACGGTGGCGATTGTTCAGCCCGGCCTGCTGCGCATCGATGCCATGCGCAAGAGGCCGTTGCGATTGGGCGAGGGCGAGCTCTTTGGGTTGAGATTTGCGCTCGCCCCCACCGCGGCGGGCACCTTCCCGATCGACTTCGTGAGTGCGCGCCTGAACGCCACGCGGCTCGCGGTGCGCAATCCCAACGATGGGGCCATCATCGTCCAGGCAAAGGAGCCGCAGCCGACGGCGCCGCAGGCGGGGCGCAAGCCGGCCATCTCCCTGATGCAACCGGCGCGTAGCTTTGAGCTGAGCAACGGGAAAGCGCATGCCTGGCTCGAGGATTTCCTAAAGCCAAGCGACGACAAGAACGGCACAGCGAACTCCTGGAGCGTGGTGGTCAAACCCCGGACGTTGCATTGACAAAAGAATGGCAAATGGCATCAGGCGCTGCGCATAACAAGGCGAAAATTGCTGCGCAACCCTAAGCGGAAACGACCATGACAACAGTACCCGGCGGTGGCCGCCCTGCTGTGGTCGGCGCGGTCGTTTCCGAGCCTCGACTCGGGTCCTCGTTCTCGTCCTCGACGCAGGCTGGCGCCACGACGGATTTCTGGTCGCTGCTGGTCAATGCGCGAACTTCCGATCAACTGTGTCAGGCCTGGCTCGGCATCCTGTGCCAATGGATTCCGGGAACACAGGCCGGCTTGTTGCTGCTGCACGAAGAAGGAGACCGCTATGCTGCGGCGGCCGTGTGGCCGGACCAGAAGCGGGACATGTCGCACATGTCCGGCGTAGCGCAGGAGGCGCTGCTCGAGCGGCGTGGGGTCGTGCGCGACGAGTCGAGCGGCATGGCGCAGTGCGCCTACCCGCTGCTCGGTGCCGACAAGGCGTACGGCGTGGTGGTGCTGCACGTGGTGGCCCGTGGCGAAACCGCCGTGCGCGATGCGCTGAGGTTGCTGCACTGGGGCGCCGGTTGGCTCGTCGGCCTGTTCGACAAGCGCCAGTTGTTGGATTGCGAGCGGCGCTTGAATCGTTCCGCGCTGTTGCAGGACATTCTTCTGGGTGCGCTCGCCGAGCGGCACGAGGACGAAGCGGCTCGTTGGATCGTCAACCGTCTTGCCGAGGCGCTACCGTGCCGCCATGTCATGCTGGCGCGCGCCGGCGGCGCTGCGGACGCGTCGGTGGAGCTGCTTAGCGTTTCCGGCAGCGCGGGATTCGAGGCTCGAGCCAATCTGCTCGCGGCCGCGCGCGAGGCGCTGCGGGAGGCAACGGTGACCGGCGAGATGCAGTGCTATCCGCCCGTGTCCGATGGCTCCAGCCAGAGCCTGCTCATCGACGCCCTGGCGGACTACTGCCGCGAGGCGCAGGCCGGTGGTGCCCTGGCGTTGCCGCTCGTGTCCCAGGGCCGCAAGCTGGGCGCGCTGCTGGTCGAATCGGAAAAGCCGTTCGATGTCGACACGCGCGGCTTCCTGCAGACGCTTTCCCTGGCGCTTGCGCCTTGCATCGATGTGCAGAGCACCGCCGGCCGCGGACTGCTCGAGCATGCACGTTCGAGCACCCGCGACGCGCTGCGCACGCTGGCCGGACCGCGGCATCCGGGGCTGAAATTGATCGCGGGGGTCACGCTGCTTGCCCTGGTCGGGGCCGCGCTCATTCAGACCGACTTCCGCGTACGTGCGCCCGCCACCGTTGAAGGACAGCTGCAACGCGTGGCCGTCGCGCCCTTCGATGGCTATATCGCCGTGGCCGCCGTCCGAGCCGGCGACACGGTGCATGCCGGTGACGTGCTTGCGCGTATGGATGACCGAGATCTCAAGCTCGCAGAAGCCAAGGCCGCCGCCGACGAGGAGTTGGCCGATCGCAAGCTGCGAGAGGCCATGGGTAGAGGTGACGCGGTGGCCGTGCGCATCGCTCAGGCCGATGCCGAGCAGAGTCACGCCGAACTCGCGCTCGTGCGAGAAAAGCTCTCGCGAGCCGCAATCACGGCACCTTTCGAAGGTCGGGTCGTCAAGGGTGATTTGTCCCAGCAACTGGGGGCGCCCGTGGAGCAGGGCAAGGTGTTGTTCGAGATCGCGCCGATGAATGCGTGGCGCGTCGTGCTCAAGGTGGACGAGCGCGATATCGTGCATCTGCGCGACGGGCAGCGCGGTGAGCTGGTGCTGGCGGGTCTTGCGGGCGAGCACTTCGGGATCCGCGTCAGCAAGATCTTCCCCGTGGCGCAGGCCGAAGAGGGCCGCAACACGTTTCGCGTCGAAGCACAATTGCTGGGCGGCGGGTCGGCCATCCAACCCGGCATGGAGGGCGTGGGCAAGGTGCAGGCGGGCGAGCATAGCCTGCTGTGGATCGGCTTCCATCGACTGTTCTACTGGGCCCGCTACACCGCATGGACAATCGGCCTGTGACGCAGGGTGAACAGGGTGGGCTGCACACGCAGCTCGTCAACAGCCACTGGTATCGGGTGGCCGGGGTCGTGCCCAGACTTCGCCAGCAGCTGCGTATACACGCGCAACGCTACCGGGGACGGCTCTGGTACGTCGTCGAAGACCGGTTGAACGGCCGCTATCACCGCTTCGACCGCCAGGCTTGGCGCATCATCCAGCTGCTCGACGGCACCCTCACCTTGGAACAGCTATGGCACCGCCTGGTCACCGAGGTCGGCGCGGTCGCGCCCAGCCAGGAAGACATCCTCGTGCTTTTGGGGCAGCTGCACAGCCTGGATCTGCTCGCCTCGGAATCCTTGCCCGACCTGGCCGAGGCCGCACGGCGTGGGCGCAGCCAGTCGCGGCAGCGGCGCTGGCAGCGCTATATGAACCCGCTTGCGCTGCGCTTCCGTCTATTCGATCCGGATCGGTTCCTGGTGCGCGCGGTGCGTGTACTTCGCCCCGTGCTCAATCGCCGCGGCGCGGTGCTGTGGCTTGCCTGGGTCGTGCCCGCGTTGGTTCTTGCCGTGTCCCACTGGCAGGAGCTCACCAGCAACTTCGGCGAGCGGCTGCTGGCGCTCGACAACCTGGCGCTGCTGTGGCTGATCTTTCCACTGGTGAAGGCGCTGCACGAGATCGGCCATGGCGTGGCCTGCCGGCTGCGGGGCGGCGAAGTGCACGACATGGGCGTGATGCTCCTCGTCTTCCTGCCCGTACCCTACGTGGATGCTTCCAGCTCTTGGGCGTTTCCCCGCAAACGCGACCGCGTGCTGGTCGGGGCTGCGGGCATGATCGTGGAGCTGTTCCTCGCGGCGACCGCGTTTTATCTGTGGCTGTGGCTCGAGCCCGGGACGGCAAAGGCGATTGCCTATGACGTCGCAGTCCTCGCGAGCGTGACGACCGTACTCTTCAACGGCAACCCACTGCTGCGCTACGACGGCTACTACATCGCGAGCGATGCGCTCGAGATTCCAAACCTCTCGCAGCGCGCCACGCGCTACTGGGGCTATCTCGCCGAGCGCTGGCTGCTGCGCCGCGAGGAGATGCACTCTCCCGTCATGGCGCGCGGCGAGGACCTGTGGTTTTCGCTCTATGCGCCCCTGTCGTTCGCGTACCGCATGTTCGTGCTGTTATCGATCGCCCTGTTCATCTCACTTAAGTACTCCGCGGTCGGCGCTCTCATCGCCGCGTGGGGCATCCTCGCGGGACTGGGTGTACCGCTGTACCGCGGTCTGGGCTGGCTGCGGCGCATGTTATTCGACCCCCGCACCGGCGCGCGAGGTCGGCGCGGCGCTCTTGCCTCGCTTGGCGCGCTCGGGGTGGTGCTGTTCGCTCTGCCGCTGCCGCACCACACCCAGGTTGATGGCGTGCTCTGGCTGCCGGACAGCGGGGTGCTGCGCGCCGGGCAGGCAGGCTTCGTCGGACAGGTGACAGCGCACGCCGGAGACTCGGTACTACCCGGGGCCGGGGTTCTGAGTCTGCGCGACTCGACATTGACCGCGCACGTGGTTGAGCAGGCGGCCAAGGTGGAGGCCGCACAGGTGCGCTACGATGCAGCGCGGCTCGCGGACCCTTCAAAGGGCCAGCAGCTCGCAAGCGACCTGGAGCGCGAGCAGGCGGAACTGCACGCGCTCGAGGAGCGCGCCAGCCGACTTGAAGTGCACGCCGATGCGCCGGGCCGACTGTGGTTGCAGGACAGCGACAACCTGCCTGGTCAATTCGTCAAGCAGGGTCAGATCTTAGGCTACGTGATTCCGGCCGCCGCGCCGCGCGTGCGTGTGATCATCGATCAGCCCGATGAGGATTTCATTCGCAGCCACACTCGCAGCATCGTGGTCAAGGTGCCGTTCGCACCCGGACCGAGCTGGGCGGCTCGGGTGGTTCGGGCCGTCCCGGCGGCGCTGAACGAGCTGCCGAGCGCCGCGCTGGGCCGCGAAGGCGGTGGCGCCGTCGCGACGGATCCGCGCGACCGGACCGGACGCAAAGCGCTGATGACCCACTTCGAGTACGAACTCGCCTTGCCGGATCAGTTCCCGTACCGGTTCATCGGCAGCCGCGCGAGCGTCCGCTTCGAGCATCCACCCGAACCGCTCATCTATCGGATGTGGCGGGGCGTGCGGCGCCTGTTCCTCGCATTCTTCCACTCGTAGACGGCATGAACACCGCTGCTTGGTACTACGACTGGCCACCTGCCCACCTGCCTCTTGCCGCACGGGTCTTTCCGGAGCGTGCCGAGCAAGCAGACACCGCATTCGACCGCTGGACTGCGGGGATGCTGTCGTCGTTGCAGGCGCCGGACATTTTGCGCCAGCGCGGACGTGACGCGGTGGTGCGTGCCGTCCTCCGGCAGGCGCAAGGGCTCATGGAATGGGACGAGGCGCGGCTCCGCGCCACAGCGCGCGAGGCGGCCCTACCCGCATTCCTCCGGTGCGATCGCGACTCCGGCGCCCGCGCGCTCGCGATTGTGCGCGAGGTGGCGCGCCGCAAGGTGGGCTTGTTGGCACATCCGCCGCAGGTTTCAGCTGCCTGGAAGCTGCTGTGCGGCAGGCTGGTGGAGCTCGACACGGGCGAGGGAAAAACACTGTCGGCCGCTCTGGCCGGCTGCCTGGCGGCGCTCGCGGGCGTTCCCACGCATGTGATCACGGTGAACGACTACCTTGCGCAGCGCGACGCGCAGACGATGGGGCCGCTGTTTGCGTTTTTCGGTCTCAGCGTGGGCGTGATCCATAGCCAGATCGCGCATGGCCGGCGCGCGGCGGAATACTCACGCAGTCTGACCTACTGCACCAACAAGGACCTGGTCTTCGACTACCTGCGGGATCGGGTGAATGCGCGCGGCGCGCACAGCCTTGCGCAGCTGTCGGTGCGGCAGCTGCATGGTCAGGTGCGCGGCGGCGAGCCGTTGCGGCTGCGGGGATTGCATTTCGGGATCGTCGACGAGGCTGACAGCATCCTGATCGACGAGGGGCGCACTCCCTTGATCCTGTCCGCCGCCCGCGACAAGGGCCGCGACATCGCCGCGTACCGGTCGTTGCTCGAGGTGGCGGGCCAGCTTGAAGCGGATGTGGACTTCCGGCTGATCGGCGCGTTGCAAATCCCCGAGCTGACCGAGGCCGGCCGCGAGCGCCTCGACGAGCTCGGGCGGCAGATGGCTGTGAACGACCAATCGCAGAGTGATCCGGCGCTGGCCTTCTGGCAGGTTTCCTGGGTGCGCGATCACTACATCGTCCAGGCGCTGCGGGCGCTGCATGTCCTGCAGCGCGACCACCACTACGTCGTCCAGGAGGGCAAGGTGGTCATCGTCGATGAGTTCACCGGGCGGCTGCTTCCGGATCGCAGCTGGGAGCAGGGCCTGCACCAGTTGATCGAGGTGAAGGAAGGCTGCACGGTCACCGGCGTCAACCGCACGCTGGCGCGACTCACTTATCAATCGTTCTTCGCGCGCTATCTGCGCCTATCGGGTATGAGCGGAACCTTGAGGGAGGTGGCGCGGGAGACCGCCGCGGTGTATCGGGTACGCACCGAGCGCGTCGAGCCCAATAAGCCCATGCGAAGAACCGAGTGGCCGACGTTGCTGACGGCGAGTCGGGAGGCGAAGCACCAGGCGGTGGTTGAGGAGGTGGCGCGCTGCCTGGCGCGCGGCCAGCCCGTCCTGGTGGGCACGCGCTCCGTGGAGGCCTCGCAATCCGTGAGCGACGCATTGCGGAGCGCGGGCATTGCCCACCGCGTCCTCAATGCGCTGCAGAACGCCGACGAGGCGGAATTGATCGCCCGTGCCGGCACGCCGCGTGCGGTAACGGTCGCCACGAACATGGCCGGGCGTGGCACCGATATCCCGCTCGACCCCGTTGTGATTGAACGCGGCGGGCTGCACGTCGTGTTGACCGAATGGCACGAGTCCGCGCGCATCGATCGGCAGCTATTCGGCCGCTGCGCGCGGCAGGGCGATCCGGGCTCGTGCCGGGCGATCGTCGCTCTCGATGACGAGATCATTCAGCGACACAGCCCGGGAGTGGCTGCTTGGGTCGCGCGTCGCTGGGCCGATCGGGTTCCGCCGCAGTGGGTGGTGCGGCTGCTGCGCCATCGTGTGCAGGCAGTGGCCGAACGGGTCAATGCCGCACAGCGCCGTGCTACGATGCGGCAGGATCGGCTGATGCAAGCACAGCTCGCCTTTTCGGGAACCGCGGAATGAGAAAGTCGCGGATTAACAGACCTCGCGATGCCGGCTACGGGATGCGCCTTGCGGCGTGTGTGCCCCTGGTGTTGTGCGGCTATCCGGCGCACGGCGCGGACAAGCCTGCCGGTCCGGGCGGCGCTGCCACGCGCGTCGGCCCGTTCGACTGCCTCATCGAGCCCTATCGCACGGTTGAAGTGCGCAGCCCGGTCACAGGCGTGATCGACAAGCTGTTTGTCTCTCGCGGCAGCATGGTGAAACAGGGCGCGCCGCTGGTGAAACTCGATTCCACGGTCGAGAGCGCGGCGGCGGATCTGGCTCTTTTCAAGTCGCAGATGAATGGCCCGCTGGAATCCGCCGAAAGCCGCGTCCAGCACGCCGAGAGCAAGTCGCGACGCAAAACCGACCTCGCGGCCAGCAACTTCGCGTCCCTCCAGGACAGCGAGGACGCAGAGGGCGATGCGGCCGTGGCGCGCGCTGACGTACTATCCGCCCGCGAGAACAAACAAATGGCGAGGCTCGAGTACACCTACGCATCGGCGCAGCTGGGTCTGCGATTGATTCGCAGTCCTATCAACGGCGTGGTCGTCGATCAAGCCATGGATGTCGGCGACCTCGCGCAACCTGGCGAGAGCAGCGCGTTCATCATCAAGCTTGCGCAAATCGATATGCTGCGAGTAAAGGCGATCATTCCGCTTGCCCTATACCCCAAAGTCAAACTCGGCCAGCGGGCCGACGTGATTCCGGAAAAGCCGATGGAAGGACACTACGCAGCGACTCTCACCGTGGTCGATAAGGTGATCGATGCGGCAAGCGGCACCTTCCAGATCCGCATGGACTTGCCCAACCCGAATGGCGCGTTGCCCGCAGGGCTCAAATGCATGGTAAACCTGTGGTGATCCCCAGTTTTTAGATTCGTCCACCCGAAAAATGAGGAAGTCACACATGAGCAAAGAGGCACCCAAGACCGATAACATCCCGGCCGCGGGCGCGACCCCGCCCCGGGCGGCGACAACGGCGCCCCAACAGGCGAAACTCAACACAACGAACCTGAAAACGAGCTATTGCAATGTGTGCACGACCAACACCACGCGCGAGGAGGTGGTGCTCAATTTCGGCGTCAATCAGAATTGGGAGCGCCCGGAAAGCCCCGAGGTCAGCCTGGAACACCGCGTCATCCTCAGTCCGTTCCTGGCCAAGCGCCTGTCCCAGTTGCTGAAGAAGGTGGTCGAGGATTACGAAACGCGCCACGGCGCGCTAGGCTAAACAGGGATGGTCGGCCGTCGGCTCGACCCGAGTTTTGCTCTCGATCATGAGGGCCTTCATGCGCCTGCGTTTTGCAACAGCCTGCTGGTATTGGTGTCTCGCAAATAGCTATACGGATAACTGCGGCATACCGGCAAACGATCGTGCCCGCTGGATTCTCGCGAGGATGTCCTCGGCCTTGGCGCGCCAGCGGTAGGGCTTGGGATCAAGGTTGCACTCGGCAAGATAGCTTTCGATGGCGCGGGTCAGTTCGCGAGTGCTGTCGAAGCTGCCGCTGCGCAGGGACTCCTCGCTGAGATCGCGGAAGGAGCGCTCAACGAGATTCAGCCAGGAGCTCGAGGTGGGCGCGAAGCGCGTGTGGAAGCGAGGATGCTTGGCGATCCACGCTCTGACCTTGGGGTGCTTGTGCGTGCTGTAGCCGTCGGCGATCAGATGCAGCGTCAGATCGGCGGGGCTCTCGCGGTCAATGCGACGCAGGAACGCCAGCCACTCCACCTCGGTGGGCCGCGCGGCAATGCGGCTGCTGATCTTGCCATCCAGATAGCTGAGAGCGGCAAACAGCGTAAGGGTACCGTGGCGCAGGTAGTCATGGGCGCGGGTGCGCACGTGACCGATCCCCAACGGCTGACCGGGCTGCGTGCGCTCGGGTGCCTGACACTGCGATTTCGCCTCGCAGCACAGCACCAGAGCTCGATCGGGCGGGTGCAGGTACAGCCCAATCACGTCCCAGAATTTGGCGACCAACTGTCGATCGCGCGAGAGCTGCAAGGTGCGCAGCACGTGGGGCTTGATCCCGTTGGCGCTCCACAGACGCTGCACAGTCGCCGGCGAGAGCTGGGCGTGACGCGCCATGCTGCGCACGCTCCAGCGGCTGTGCCCCGCCGGCGGCGGCTGTGCCGCCTCGGTCAGCACTCGGGCGGCTCGCTCGAGCGAGATCGAAGGTCTACGGCCACGCCCCTTGGCATCCGCCAGCCCGGCTACACCCTGACAGCGGAAGCGCCGCTCCCACAGCGCCACCACCGGCCGATTGACCCCGATCGCTGTAGCCACTGCTTCCTGGCTCTCTCCGCCCGCGCGCCCCAGCACGATCTGCGCCCGGCGCACTTCGCGCTCGCTCGCACTCGGCGCATGCACCAGTCGCTCCAGTTCGCGACGCTGCAACTCACTCAGCTGCAACTTAGAGACCGCCCTGCCCATGCTCGCAGCATACCGCCGGGCCTCGTATTACGTATAGCTATTTCCGAGACATCCGTAAGGGAGGAGACCACATGGCGAATAGCAAATGCATCGCAGGATGGGTGACCTTGGCGCTGTGCGGTTTCGTGCGGGCCGACGATCTGGCGACGATCTATCGGGCAGCGCTCGTCAACAACGCCCAATACCGGGCGGCGGAGGCGCAGTACGCCTCCGTTCGGCAGCGGGTCCCGGAAAGCGTTGCGGCCATGCTGCCCTCGGTGTCCGTAACGGCCAACACACTATGGAACGACAATAACAGCAACACGTTCGATCACCAGCTTTACAACAGCAACGCGTACACCGTGATGTTGACCCAGCCGCTGTGGCGATCGCAGAACGCGATCGCCGTGCACGAGGCCCGTATGCTGGTCGATCAGGCCAACGCGCAACTCAATCAAGCGCGGCAGGAATTGATCATTCACACCGCGCAAGGCTACTTCGACGTGCTCTTCGCGCAGGATGCCTTGAACACGTTCAGGGAACAGCGGGCGGCGGACCTGCAGCAGTTGGAGCAAGCCAGCCGCAGTTTTGATATCGGCGCCGCGTCGATCACCGACGTTCGGGATGCCAAGGCTCACTACGACCTCCTGACGGCCCAGGAGATCAGCGCCAGAAACGATGTGGCGTCGAAAACTCAGGCTTTGCGTCAGATCATCAACCAGGAGCCCGGTCCGTTGGCGCCCTTGCGTGCCGGAGTCGTGCTGACCAGCCCGGTGCCGGACGCCCTAGGACCCTGGGAGACGGCGGCGCAAGCCAATAGTGCCAGCGTCTTGGCGGCCGAGGCGGCCGTGGAAGCAGCCCAGGCGGAAGTGCGCAAGTCGCGCGCCGCGTCGCTGCCGACCCTCGATCTGGTCGCAACGACCGGCTTCTCAACCTCGGCGTCCGACATCACGGTCGGCACCAGGCTGCACGCGGACACTATCGGCGTGCAGTTTTCGATGCCGATTTACTCGGGAGGCGGCACCTTGGCAAAGGTGCGCGAGAATGTGGCGCTGCTCGATAAGGCGAGCTCCGACCTCGACGATGCGCGCAGCACCAGCGTACTAACCGCGCAACAGGCGTACCTCGCCGCGACTTCCGGACTGGCGCAGGTGAGGGCGCTCGAGGAGGCGGTCAAATCGGCGCAAATCGCGCTCGAGTCCAACAAGCGCGGCGTGGCAGTGGGCACTCGAATCAACATCGACGTGCTGAACGCCCAGCAGCAGCTGGCGGTCGTCGAGCGTGATCTTGCCAAGGCGCGTTACGAAACGCTGATGTCTCTGCTGCGCCTGAAGGCCGCGGCGGGATCCTTGGGTGCGGCGGACATCGATGAAGTCAATGCGCTGCTCGCAAAATAGGTGGGGTAGATTGCGACCGCTATGACCACTGATATCGCGCAGGCCGAAGCGGTATTTCAGCAGGCATTCGCTCTGCATAAGCAATTGCGACTCGATGAAGCTCGGCACCTCTACACGCAAACGCTGCAATTGCAGCCGCAGCACTTCCTTGCGTGGCACCTGTTGGGCGTAGTGGCTCTGCAGACTAATCAATCCGAGCGTGCGCTGGAGTTGCTGGGCAAGGCAATCTCGATAAATCCGCAAATCGCCGCATTCCACGAAAGCTATGGAACGGCACTGGCACAACTCAATCGCGACGAGGCGGCTATTGCCAGCTATGACCGGGCCATTGCGCTGCAAGCGGATTTAGTGGACGCCTACTACAACCGCGGCAACGCGCTCGGTCGCGTGAAGCGGCACGAGGCGGCTCTTGCAAGCTATGACAAGGCTATTGAGTTCCGACCCGAGCACGCGGACGCCTACAATAACCGCGGTCTCATCCTTGCCACGCTCAAGCGATATGAGGCGGCGCTCGACAGTTACAACCACGCCATTGCGCTCAACCCCGACCTAGCCGTTGCTCACTCCAACCGCGGCATTGTGCTGAAGGAACTCAAGCAATTGAGT
Organism: Gammaproteobacteria bacterium; assembly: GCA_030038875.1. Taxonomy (GTDB): domain Bacteria; phylum Pseudomonadota; class Gammaproteobacteria; order Steroidobacterales; family Steroidobacteraceae; genus 13-2-20CM-66-19. Next base: position 14,693 of record JASHQW010000405.1, read on the forward strand.
GCGGCGCTGGCCAGTTACGATCGGGCCATCCTGCTGAAAGCCGATTTTGCCGAGGCCTACTCCAACCGCGGCATCGTGCTGAAGGATCTGCAGCAATTGGATGCGGCGTTGGCGAGTTGCAACCAGGCCATCGAGCTGAAAGCCGACTTTGCCGAGGCCTATTCCAACCGCGGTCTGGTGCTCAAGGATCTTGAACAATTGGATGCGGCGCTGGCGAGCTACGATCGCGCCATTGCGCTCAAAGCCGATTTTGCCGAAGCCTACTCCAACCGCGGCCTGGTGCTGCAGGATCTGCATCTATTGGATGCGGCGCTGACATCCTTCAATCAAGCGGTCGCGATCAAACCGGATTTTGCTGTGGCGTATTTCAACAGAGCGATGGCCTCATTGTTGGCGGGAGATTTTGACAATGGATGGCGTGACTTCGAATGGCGCTGGAAAGCCATCATGGAGAGAAAGTGTGTGGTCCAACCGTGTTGGCTTGGCAAAGAATCTCTGCGCGGTAAAACGATCCTGCTCTACAGCGAACAAGGCATGGGGGATACGCTGCAGTTCTGCCGCTACGCCAAGGCGGTTGCGGACTTGGGTGCGAGGGTGATTCTGGAGGTGCAGAAACCGCTGCAGAGTTTGCTGACGAGCTTGGAGGGCGCGGCGCAAGTGCTGGCCTCTGGGGACGCGCTTCCTGAGTTTGACTATTGCTGCCCGCTGCTCAGCTTGCCGTTGGCGTTTAAGACGACGTTGTCGACTATTCCGGTGCCGATCCCCTACCTCAAGAGTGATCGGCAAAAGGCCCGCTATTGGCGTAAAAAGCTGGGCAAGAAACGGCGCCTTCGGGTCGGGCTGGTGTGGTCGGGAGGATTCAGGCCCGATCAACCGGAACTCTGGCCCGTCAATCGACGCAGAAACATTCCATTGGCGAAGCTCGCGTCGTTGAAGCATCCCGATATCGAATTTTACAGCCTGCAAAAAGGTCAGCCGGGCGAGTCGGAGCTCACGGATCTGATAGCGAAAAATTGGGACGGCCCTCTTTTGGCCGACTTTACCAGCCTGCTGCATGATTTTTCCGATACGGCGGCTCTCATCGAACAGCTGGATCTGGTCATTTCCGTCGACACCTCGACGGCGCACCTGGCGGGCGCGCTCGGTAAACCCGTGTGGATCCTGAATCGCTTCGACAGCTGCTGGCGCTGGTTATTGCAGCGAACCGACAGCCCGTGGTATCCGACGGTGAGACTCTACCGGCAAGCGAGTGCCGGGGATTGGGACGGTGTGGTTCGCAGGGTCAGGGCGGACCTGCGGCGCGCCGCGCGCCGTGCTCGCTGAAAGCGTAGGGCGCTAATCGAAACTTCAAATCTCGGCGCTCCGACCAAACTTCAAATTCTCGATGGCAGAGCGGCTGAGCGCAGGGCGCCAGAGGACCGTTGCCTATTGTTCGGCGGCCACACCCGCGTCGGGCTGCGTCAGCTGCTGCCGATAATAGGCGGTGAGCGCCGGCTGCTTGATGTGGGCTACGGCCTTCTGCACCGCGTCGTCAACGCAAGCCTGATACTGAGGCAGGGTGTAGTAGAAAATGTTGAATGCGCGCGAGCCGCACAGTTGGTCGGCTGCTGCGTTCAATCGACGGTAAAGCCTCGCGATGTCCCCGGGCCGTTGCAGATCGAGATCGCGGAAGCTTACCTTGATCGATTGCGATGCTTCGCGGTCCGGGGAGTTCACCGTGACCGGCTGCGAGGCGCGTTGCCCCTCGGATGCGGGGTCCGCATCAGCTGCGCAAGCCACCCAGAGCGTCGCTACGGCGACGATGCCCAGACCTGCTTTCGTCTTGAGCAACATGCTGACCTCCCGCGCCCGCAAGCTCATTTTTTAATGAGCTGCTAACGTTGGGGATGCTAGCATAGAGCGAGGCGGTTGCTCTAATCCACATAATCCGCCTGTTCCCAAGACTGAGTTTTAGCTGTCCGGGCGCGGACTTCGAGGAATCCCGGAGCTGACGTCGCTTCAGGCAGCGACCTGAGTATTCCTCTACGCGGACGACCGCTCACACGCGGCAGCCGGCTGACTCGCGCGAGAAAATAAAGAGAACCGCGCATCTTCCACGCATCCTCACCGAGCTCGGCAGCGGTCATTGGCGCCGCAGCGCGGCATGCCGCGGGCGCGCGGCCCGGGCCGCTCGGCGCGGCTTGTGAACGCGGCGTGAGTAATTCCACGCGAGCGCTTTTTTTAATGCCGATCCGGTCACGGGATCGCCCGCTTGCTTCGTACGCTAACCACTCAATTCAACGTGGAGAGCGCAGTAGTGGCGAGGACGTGCCGTAGTGTCGTAGTGAGGGGCCCACACCTCACCTTTCCGTGGATCCGCTTTCTGGTGACGGCGCTGTTGACCGCCAGCCCCATCCTCACGAGAGCAGATAGCGAGCAAACTCCGAGCTCGCCTGGGGCTAATGCCGCCGAGCAAGAGGTCCCGACCATGGGAGAAGTCGTCGTGACCGCCACGAAGCGCGCTACCACGGTGCAGGACACTCCTGAAAGCATCGCGGCGGTCAGCGCTCAGGATTTGCAGGCCCGCGGGGTCCCCTCACTGGCCACTCTCGCCCAGGGCACACCCGGGGTATCGCTCAAGAGTGAAGGGCCAAGCCAGACGGAGATCGAGATGCGCGGCATGACCTCGAGTGGCGGCAACTCCGCGACGGTCGGCTTCTATCTCGATGACATTCCTCTGACTGGACCTGCCAGTGCCCAGAATGGCCATGTCGTGATCGATCCCGACCTCTATGACCTGAATCGCATCGAGATCCTGCGCGGCCCTCAAGGCACACTGTTCGGATCTGGCTCGATGGGCGGCACGGTCAGACTCATAACCAATCAGCCGAACCTGTCGCAGTATCAAGCGAGCGCACAGAGCGTTTTGTCGGGCACCGACGGTGGTGGGTTCAATCACAATGACAATTTGATGATCAACCTTCCGCTGATCAGCGATAGCCTGGCGTTACGGATCGTGGGAACTGAAAACTATACGAGCGGTTGGATCGACCGCATCGTGGCTTCCCCTTTTCCCTTGGTCGGCGGAAACCCGGAAGGCACCGTACGCGGCGATGTACAGGACGCCCCCATCGAGAAGCAATATCCGGGCTCAAATGCCTATCAGACCTACGGGACGCGCGTCAGCCTGCTGTGGAAGCCGACGGACAGCCTGTCGATCACGCCGGCCTTCTTCCACGAGACCAGCACGCAGAACGGCATAAGTGCCTTTGACAGCGTTCCTGGCACCGAGGCGCACTACCAGCCCTTCGACATCGCCGAGCCGTTGACCGATTCGCTTACGGCTTACAGCCTCAATGTGAACTACAGCTTCTCACGGTTCGACTTGACCTCGAGTACCGCGCGCTGGACCCGAAACTCCACTCAGGTGGAGGAGGCGAGCGAGGCGTTCAATAATCCGCTGGAAGGAATTACCTACAACTCCAACTACGGTCTTCCGAACCCTGGATATTACGGACCGAGCGGTTCGGGCCCGGAGTCTGGCATCGAGATTGACCCTTCCCATCAGTTCAGCGAGGAGCTGCGGCTCACTTCGAAGGGCAGCGAGAAACTCACCTGGGTCACCGGGCTCTATTACAGCCGCTTCTACTCCCTGTGGACCTTCAACGGTACGACCCCCAACTACTCGGCATATATGGATCTCGGCACGCTCCAGCCAGCCACCACACCCCACTGGTTTGATGCCTATTCGCCGACCACCCTCTCGCAGTACGCGGCCTTCGGCGATGCAACCTATGCCCTGACGGATGCGATCAAGGTTGATGTCGGTGCCCGGGTGAATCACTACAACTACGAGTTCTCTTCCTGCATCAGCGGCTGGGGCTCGGCCTTGGGAGCGGCCACTCCGTCCTGTTCCGGTCTCATCCCGCTGTCGGCCAACAGCTTCAACCCGAAATTCAATCTGTCCTACACCTTCAGCCCCGATCTCATGGCGTATGGAACCGTGGCGAACGGCTTTCGCCCCGGCGGCGGCAACGCTGTCTATCCGACGACCCCTGGCACCATCTGGGGAGCGGCTTACCAGCAGATGAATTATCCAAGCGGCGGTAAATGGCCCTCCACTTACGAGCCGGACTCTGTATGGAGCTACGAGATTGGGGAGAAGGCCAGGCTCCTCGATCACCACCTGATCGTGAACGCCAGTCTCTACTATGAGGACTGGCGCCACGTCCAACTCGAGGCGTACCCCAACGACTGGGCCCTGAACCTCAACGGCAACTATGTGTCGATCTACGGAGGCGATCTCGACATGCTCGCGGTTCTGGGCGCGGGATTTGAATTCGAGCTCGCGGCCGGCTACCTTCATGAATGGCTGAACGGCGGACTGCACTGGGATATCCCCCCGGTTCACACGCTGCCGGAGGTCGCTCCGGAGAGTGGCACCGCCGCTCTCAACTATTCCCTCGCGCTTAACGGCTCTTACGCCTTGACGGCTCGATTGGAGACTACGTACACGGGTAAGCGCTACTCGCTGTCCTTCCCAAACCCCTACGAGGCGAGCGGCGCATACGTGCCCATGGCCGCGTATGACCTGACCAATGTCCGGGTAGGTCTCAGGTTTCAAGACGCCTGGACGGCCACCTTGTTTGTGAACAACGTGTTCAACAAGCATGCTCAGCTGGAGAGCATGTTCACGGAAAACGAGCCCCAGCCTGACTTCACTCGCATCGAGACCAACCAGCCGCTCACGGCGGGCGCCGATCTCACCTACCGATTCTGAGGCGCGAGCGCATCGCTGAGGGACAGAGCGCCCCGTATTGATGCAGGCGTAGCAGCGATGCACCGCTACGGTGCGACTCTCACGTGCTTGCGCCGCAAGCCACTGACAGAGCTCGCCTGCCTTCTGGAACGAAAATTGCTCGGATTCCTGCCCGGAACACCAGGGCGAACTTGGCGGAGGCGTTCGGGGACCTCACGTATGACACTTGCGATGCACCGCCTACTCGTTGTGGAGGACGATCCCGGAATCCGCAAGGTTTTGAGGCTGCTATTCGACGGCGAAGGCTTTCGGGTGATCCCGGCAGAGACCTGCGCGCTCGGGATTCGACAGGCACAATCGCATCGCCCGGACGTTTGTATCGTCGACCTGGGTCTGCCGGACCGGGATGGGCTGGCATTTGTCCGCGAGCTGCGCACCTGGTCGGCTGCGCCGGTTCTGATACTGACGGCGTGCGGGGAAGAGGGGCAGCGCCTGAGTGCCTTCGAGGCGGGCGCGGACGACTATATCGCCAAGCCCTTCAGCTGCCCTGAGCTCCTTGCGCGCACGCGCGCGATCCTCCGGAGGGTGACCCTTCGCGACCCTGGCGCGCGCACACTCAAGCTCGGCGCCACCAGCATCGATCTCGGACGGCGCGTGGCCCGCGGTCGGAGCGGCGAAGAGAAGCGCCTGACGCCCCTCGAACACCGCATTCTCGAATGCCTGCTGCGCTACGCCGGCGACGTCGTCCCACACAGAGACATACTTCGCGAAGTGTGGGGACCGCACCACAGCGACATGCGCGCACTGCGTGTCTATATCACCAGCCTGCGGCGCAAGCTCGAGATAGATCCCGTGCAACCTCGTCACATTCTGACCGAGCCGGGTATCGGCTACCGCCTCGTGGCGGAGCAGTGAATGCGGGCCCCGCCTTGCGCGGTCGAGCGCGCTCGCATCTGACCGGAGCGGCACGGCTATTCGTAGCGCAGCGCCGCGATAGGGTTGAGCCCGGAAGCTTTGCGTGCCGGGTAGTAGCCGAAGAAGATCCCGACCGCGGCGGAGAAGAGAAATCCGCCCCCAATGGCCGCGAGTGACAGCAAGGTCGGCCAGTGCGCAAGCGCTGAGATCAGCAACGATACGGTGACGCCGCCGAGGATTCCGGCGATACCGCCCGTAGCGCTCAGGAAGATCGCCTCGGTCAGGAACTGCAGCAGCACGTGCAGCCGCCGTGCGCCGATGGCCATGCGCAGTCCGATCTCGCGTGTCCGCTCCGTCACCGAGACCAGCAGGATATTCATGATGCCGATGCCTCCGACCAGCAGCGAGATCGACGCCACCACGGCCAGCAGCAGCGCCATGATCCTGGAGGAGCTTTCCGCCGTCTGCGCGACTTCGCTCAGATTCCGGATGGCGAAATCGGCAGTATCGCCCGGGCGGATGCGGTGGCGGCGCATCAGCGTGTCGTTAACCTGTTGCAGTGCCACGGGAACCTGATCCTGGCTGACCGCCTGTACGAAGATATTGTTGACGTAGCCGGTGATGCGCGCAGGAATGTTGTACGGGTTCGGCGGCGGTGGAAAGGCCGCCGCCGTCGTCGTGACGGTCACCGTGGCGCTCGAGATGGTGGTGGTTGCGATCGCCTGCGCCTGGCTGGGGGCGGCTACGCCCAGCACCTTCTGCTGCGCGGTCGCGAAGGGGATGATCACTACATCGTCCTGGTCTTGACCGTAGGTGCTTTGACCTTTGGCCTCCAGGAGGCCGACGACATGCAGGCTTTGTCCTTTCACCAGGATGGTGGCGCCGACCGGGTTCTCGTACGCGCCGAAGAGCTGGCGGTAAACCGTCTGACCGAGCAGCGCCACCATCGTGGCGTTGCTCTCATCGGCCGCTTCCAGAGGCCTGCCGGAGGCAATGTGCCAGTTCGTAACCCGCAGATAACTGGGCGTCGCACCCTGAATGCTGGTCGTCCAGTTTTGACTGCCGTACTGTACTTGGCTGAGCTGGCGGATCAGATAGCCGACGTCTGCGACGGCGGGATCCTCGCGGCGCAGCGCCTGGGCGTCGGCGGTGGTCAGCGTCGAAGCGCTGCCGAAACCGGCGCGCACGCCTCCCGCCGTGGTCGCGCCGGGCAGCACCACAAGCAGGTTGGTGCCGAGGCTTTCGATCTGCTTCCTGACCGCTTCGTTCGCGCCCTGACCGACGGCGACCATGGCGATGAGCGCGGCCACGCCGATAAAAACGCCCAGCATCGTCAGGGCCGAGCGCAGCTTGTTGCGCGCGATCGCCTGCGCGGCGCTGCTGAGGATCATGCCGGCAAAGCCGAGCGACGGCGCGGCGGTTGCCGCCGCAGGCGCGAGCGGTCCGGCCTCACTGATCTCCGTGGGGCGTTCCGGCGCAGCGCGCCCCGACTTCAACTCGTCACTGATGATCTTTCCGTCCCTCATGGTAAGGACACGATCAGCGTAATCGGCTATGTCGCGCTCATGCGTCACGACGACGACCGTTACAGCCTGCTCGCTATTGAGCGTACGCAGCGCACGCATGATCTCGTGGGAAGTGCGCGTGTCGAGATTTCCGGTAGGCTCATCTGCCAGGAGCAGATTGGGCTTGTTGATCAGGGCGCGCGCGATGGCGACCCGCTGCTGCTGGCCTCCCGAAAGCTGGCTCGGGCTGCTGTCGTCGCGCCCGCTCAGGCCGAGCTCGGTAAGCGCCGCGCGAGCGCGGGCCAGGCGCTCGCTGCGGCGCGCCGGGCCCGAAGCGGCGTAGAACAACGGCAGCGCGACGTTTTCGATTGCGCTGGTTCGTGCCAGCAGGTTGAAGCTCTGGAATACAAAACCGATGCGCTCGCTGCGCATGCGCGCCAGAGCCGGTTCGCTCAAGCGCGTGACGTCGAGGCCTTCGAACAGGTACTCGCCGGCAGTGGGCTGATCGAGGCAGCCACAGACATTCATCAGCGTGGATTTTCCCGAGCCGGATGAGCCCATGATGGCCACGAACTCCCCCTGCGCGATCGCCAGGCTCACGTCATCGAGTGCGCGCACTTCCGTATCGCCCAGGCGATAGAAGCGGCTCACGTTCCTCAACTCGATCAGCGGTGAGCTCATGACGCTCCCTCGCGCAGTGCTCGCCCTAGAAGCCGAAATGGAACGTTCCGGGACGCGAGTGGCTGCTGCTGCGCTGTTCCCCGATGATGACCTGATCGTCTGCGCTCAACGCGCCCGTCACGATCTCGGTGTAGCTGTCATCGTCCAGCCCGGTACCGACGGTAAGGGCGGTGGGCCTGCCTTCCCGGAGGACCCACAGCCGCGCTTGTCGGGCACCGCCCGCTCCGGCGGACACACCGGCTCCGGCGGCCGAAGCGGCCGGCTTCGCAGTGCTCGCCCCGCCGGGGATGAAACGCAGCGCCTGATCGGGTACGCGCAGCACGCCGATGCGCCGAGCGGTCACGATCGCGACCGTCGCCGTCATGCCGGGCTTCAACAGGAACCTGGAGTTGTCGACGTCGACGACGACATCGTAAGTCACGACGTTCTGTACGGTCTGTGGCGCCTGGCGTACCTGCATCACCTTTCCCTGGAACGATCGGTCGGTGAAGGCCTCCACCGTGAATTGGGCCTCGTCGCCTTCCTTGATTGCGCCAATGTCGTTTTCGCTCACGTTGGTGTCGACTTGCATCTTCGTCAGATCGGTGGCGATCAGGAATAAGGTGGGGGTCTGAAAGCTCGCGGCCACCGTTTGCCCGATCGTGATGTTGCGTGCCACGACCGTGCCGTCGACCGGCGAGATGATATTGGTGTAGTCAAGATTGACCTGCGCGGTCTCGACCGCCGCGCGATCGAGCTGCACGGCGCCTTCGAGCTGGTGAACCAGCGCTGCCTCATCATCATAGGTCTGGACGGCGATCGAATCCTGCTTCTCGAGTGCCGCATAGCGCGCGAGGTCGATGCGCGCTCCGGCCAGCTGCGCACTGTCACGCGCTAGCTGCCCCTTCGCCTGGTCGAGCGCCGCCTGATAGGGACGCGGATCGATCTTGGCGCACAGCTGGCCTTTCTTGACCCGCGTGTTGTAGTCGCAGTACATGTCGCTGATCACGCCGGAGACGTAGGAGCCAATGATGATGGTCAGCACTGGATTCACCGTGCCGGTCGCCGCAACGGTGCGCGCTACGATGCCGCGAGTTACCGGTGCCGTCAGGTACCGAACCGGGGCGGCTTCGTGCTGGAACCACCAGGTGCCCGCCACCCCCAGCAGGACTGCCGCGGCGAGAACGCTGACCGCGACCTTGCGGCTGGTGCGGATCGCCGTAACTCCCGCATGAATACTGGCGTAAAGACCTCGCTTTGCGGACGGGCCTTCAGTGCCTAGCAGGTTGACTGGCTGCAACAAGGATGCCTCGCACCCACGGTTCCTCCGATGAGTCCAGCATGCATAGCGGCTGCCGCAAATACGCGTATGTGCTGATACGACTGCGCCAATTGCGCGTTTCCCGCGGTGCGGCTTCTCTGCATCATGTGACCTCGGACAGGCGTGCACGGAGGATGTCGCGAGCAGTGATTGAACCTCCGGGCAAGTGGGACGCAGAGGCCGATGTAGTGATCGTCGGCTACGGCGGTGCAGGCGCCGTGACGGCGATCGCGGCTGCCGACGCGGGGGCGAACGTTGTCGTGCTGGAGAAGAACCCAGCCGGCCGGCATTTCTGCAACACCAACGTCTCGGGCGGAATCTTCATCAGCCCCACGGAAACCGAGGGGGCGTTCAGGTACCTGAAGGCCTGCATGGGCGACACGGTCGGGGACGAGATGTGCCGTCTCTGGGCGCAGGAAACCTCGCTGAACAAGGACTATGTTGCCGACCTCGCACGCAGCGTCGGCGAACCCCCGCAAATCATCCGTTGCGCAGGCGCAGAGTTCCCGGGCCTACCCGGAGCCGCGGCGATCAGCTCCTGGGCACTTGCGGCGGGGACGGGTGGCAAGCTCTTCTCAGTTCTCGACCAGTGCGTCAGAGCGCGCGCCAGTATTCGGCTCGAATACGGTGCGTCGGGCCGCCGCCTGGTGCAGAGCGCCGACGGAGAGGTCCTGGGGGTGCGCGCGCTCCGTAACGGCGCTGTTATCAGCATCCGAGCCCGTCGAGCCACGATTCTCGCGACCGGAGGCTATGAGTACCACGAGCAGCTCAAGGCGAACTTCCTGCACGGAGGCCCGCGGTATTTTTACGGTCCGGAAGGCAACACGGGCGATGGGCTGCTCATGGCCATGGCCGCCGGCGCTGATCTTTGGCACATGAACGCGGCCTCGCAGCATTACGGCATGGCTTACAAGAATTTCCCCGTGGGCTTCAATCTGGCGAATTTCCGACCATTCCCGCGCTCGAGTTATCTGGTCGTCGACCAGCACGGGCGGCGCTTCTTCGATGAAACCCGTAACGGCCACTCCGCCTACTCACACTTCGTATTCTTCGACCCCGAGAGCGGAGCGTGCCCGCGGATTCCCGCCTACCTCATCTTTGATGAATCCTTGCGGCTGATGGGCAGGCCACTCTCGGCCAGCAAAGGTCTCAACGGCGGACTGATCGGTGCGGCCGCGGCCAAGCACGGCTATTTCTGGAGCGACGATCAAAGCCGGGAGATCGAACGCGGCTGGATCATGAAAGCGGACACGATCGCGCAGCTGGCACAGGCGATCCGCAGCCGGCAGGGTCCCAACGACGTAGTGATCTATCCGAACAACATCAGGATGGCTGCGGAGGCTCTGGTCGGCTCGATCGCCACATTCAATGAGTACGCGAGGCAGGGCAATGATCCGGAGTTTGGCCGGCAGGCCGCGCTGCTCGAGCCGCTGGCGACTCCGCCGTTCTATGCGACTGAGGTCTGGCCGGTGGGGCCGAATACGCAGGGAGGCCCGCGGTTTGACACGCGCGGCAGAGTGCTCGATGCCTATGGAGAGCCGATTCCACGGCTCTACAAGTGTGGTGAACTGGGCTCGATCTATGGCCGGTGCTATACGGGCGGCGGCAACCTCGCGGAGCTGCTGGCCTTCGGCCGCATCGCGGGGCGAAGTGCGGCGGGCGAGCCCAGCGGCGCCGCCTCGCGGGTGGGCCGCTAGCGCATGCGAGAAGGGAGCCTGATCGTCTTTCCCGAGACCATGAACAAGCCGCTGCCGAGATGATGAATCGTTCGCGGCGGCCTCTTCGTCGGGGTGGTCCATGCCTTGACCACCTCGAGAATGAAAAGGTCGTATTTGCTGACGAGTCGTGTGTCAACGACCTTGCACTCCAAACTGGCGTGACATTCGGCGATGAGCGGCGGCTGGACGCGGGAAGCAGGCAGCGCAGTGAGCCCAAAGCGCGCAAACTTGTCCACCGTTCGGCCGGAACAGTTACCGCAGCCCACCACCTGCGCCGCGAGACGCACCGAGGGGACGTTGATGACGCACTCCCCGGACGCTCGCAGGAAGGTGAACGAAAAGCTCCGGTCGCTTACCACGCACCCAACGATCGGCGGCTCGAAGTCGATCATGGTATGCCACGACTGAGTCATCACGTTTGCGCGCCCGCGGTATGCCGTGGTGAGCAATACGACCGGCCCCGGCTCGAGCAGCGCATACACGTGCGATGGAGCCAGGCTGCGCTTTCCGGGAGGACGATTCACCACCGGAGGTCCGCCAGCAGACCCGCATAGACCTCGATTCCGTCCCACAGATTGCCGATTCGCAGGTTTTCATTCTGCGCATGCTGGTTGTCGTCGTAGTTGGCGATGCTGACGCCCACCATCGGAACACGGAGTTGATTCACGATGTCGGCCATGCCGGAGCTCGCTCCCACGATCGGCAACTCAATCGGCTGATAGCCCACCGTGCGGCTGATCGAGGCAACCACCGCCTTGCAGGCCGGCAGGTCGAGAGCCGTCTTGGTGGCGATCGAGCCGCCTTCGTCCCAGATCATCTTGACGACCCTGGGGTGAGAGAGGCGGGTCTGCATGTCCGGTTCTTCGCGCACGATGAACCAGCCCTGCTGAGTCAGATAAGTCTCGAGCAGTTCCCGCGTATGCCCGGGGGTTTCCCCCGGCGCCAGTCGAATGTCGATGGATGCGTCAGCGTGAGTTGCGATGGCGTTGGCAGCGGACGGTCCCTCGTCCCCAACATGGATGGCACGCACGTTCAGGGTGGGCTCGAGATAGCCGTTGGCGAGCCGCGTGGGGCCAATGGTGCGCGCCAGTCCGAGCGCGCGTCTCAAGTCGTCCTCGACCGGCGGCATGGCGGCCAGGGCGGCCTGGTCCTCCGGGCTGACCGGCGCAACGTCGTCGTAAAAGTGCGGGATCAGTATGTGGCCATCTTCATCGCGCAGGCTTGCGATGAGGTGGGCGATCATCACCGCAGGACTTGGCACCCAGCTGCCGTAGTGGCCGTCGTGCAGGGGCTTCGTCGGTCCGTAGACGGCGAGAGTGAAGCTCGTGATGCCGCGATTGCCGAAGTTGACCATCTGCCTGCCGCTCTGATGCATCGGCCCGTCACCCATGATCAGAAGGTCCCCCTTCAGCAAGTCGAGGTTGCGGGCGACCAGGGTGGCAAAGTGCGGTGAGCCCTGTTCCTCCTCGCCTTCATAGAGGAGCTTGATGTTTACCGTCGGTTTGACGTGCGCCGCCTGCAGCGCGTCAAGCGCCGAGAGCATGGCCTGAATGGTTGCTTTGTCGTCTCCCGCCGATCGGGCGAACAGCCTCCAGTTCGGATCGAGCGGACCCGTAGCGGCGTGCCAATCGATCGGCCGGGCTTCGGGAAGAGCGGTGCGCATCGACGGCTGGAACGGGCCGCTGACCCAGCCTTTCTGGCCGATCGGCTGGCCGTCGTAGTGGGCATAGAAAATAACCGTCCGCCTGGCTCCCGGGATCTTCCACTCGCCGAACACCGAGGCCGGAGTACCGGGCGTGGCTCTCAGAAGCTGGGTCTCGAAACCGCGCGCCTTGAGCTCGTCCTCGATGTAGGCCGCGTTCCTGTCCACGTCCCCAAGGGTGGTTGCCACATTCGGCAAAGAAAGCAGCGTCACGAACTGGGTGACGATCGCCCGCTCGTGAGCCTCGCGCCAGGCGCGCACACTGTCCTGAAGGACGGCGGCATCAGCGGCCGAAACCGCAAGAGCGAGCGACAACATCGCGGCGGCGCAGGAGACCGAGGATTTGAGGGGTCCGGGCATGGTCGCGGTTCCTCCAGATCACTAGAAGACGAAGCTCACCGTGAGAAGGTCCTGGCCGCGGTTGGGGAATTTAAGCCACGCATTCGACCAGTGACGAATGCCGAGCTCGAGCGCGGTGCTCCTGCCCGCGGGGAAGCGCACGGCCGCGAGCCAGGCGAAATTCCAGCGCGTCGCCTCGAGGTAATCAATCTCGGTCCGGTAGTTGGCGCCGAATCCGAGATAGAGCCTCCCCCAGGGGCGATGCAGCACCTGCCAGCGCCGCATCGCCGTGAATCCCCAGTACGGGTTGGCGGCGTCTCCGGACGCCGGTGGATTGTTTACGTCGTGGGCACGCTGTGCGGTCGCGAAACGGAAGGCGCCGAGCTCCCAGCGGCTGTCGTCGAGCTCGAGCGTGAGAGGCAAGACCCACCCATCGGTCCAACCGAAAGAGTGATAGGTGCGATAGGTCGTGCCCACACCGATCAGCAGGTCGCAATCCGCGCATAGCGGGAGACCCTCGCCATGGCACGGCGCACCGGCGTACAGGGCGAGGGTGGCTCGGATCAGAATCGCCGCGGAGGTCCGATACGCCATCCTCATGCATCGCGCGCCGTCTCACGCTGCTGCGCATGCGTTCGTGTCGTCCGACTGTCGGCCGCTCCCATGGGATTTAAAGTAACACCACCCACGCGGCCGGAATAGCAAGCTGCGGATGCTACGGACTTGTCACAGGGAGACAGAGCCCTCGCGGAAGCCCGTGCGATTCAGCCAGGCGTTTATGAGCACCGGCCGGCCGGTTTTTGCGGCGGCTCGAGCGCGCTCGAGGGCAGCTGGAACCTCGGCGGCCGTCTTCAGCAGGATGCCCTCCGCACCGAAGCCGATGGCGACCTCGTGATAAGCGCTGTGTGCCAGGACGGTGCCGACATCGTCGTTGAGAAGCTTCACTTGTTCGCGCGCAATTTGCGTCCAGCCAGCATCGTTGCCGACGACCGCGATGACGGGGATGCCATGGCGCACGAATGTGTCGAATTCGGCAAGGCCGTACCCGCAGGCGCCGTCGCCGAAGAGAATCCAGACTTCGGCTTCGGGCCGGCAGAGCGCCGCCGCGAGCGCGAAGCCGGCGCCGACGCCGAGAGTGCCAAAGGGCCCCGGGTCGAGCCAGCTGCGCGGTCCGCGCGGCCGCAGGATGTAAGAGGCGGTCGCAACGAAGTCGCCGCCGTCGGCGACAAAGATGGCGTTGTCGCCCGCGGCGCGCTCAATCGCTCGCAGCAGCGCGATCGGATTGACGAACTCGCCCTCGATGGCGGCCTCCTGCTCGATGCTCGCGTCCCTGGCCGCATCGCGAGCGTGGAGCGCGTCGATCCAGTCTTTCCAGTGCGAGACTCTCGCGGCGCTCCTGTCAGCGAGCTCCTCAAGGAACAGGCCCGGATCTCCGATGGCTGCGACATCGGGTGTCCGATTCAGGCGGGCATCTCTCGCGCTGCGGTTGACGGCGATCACCGTGCTCGCGCGGCCCAGTTGCCGCCCGTAGTCGAGCCGGAAATCGCACGGAGTCCCGACGAGCATCACGCAGTCGGCTTCGGCGAGCGCCTGACGCCGGTGATGGTGAAGCTGCAGCGGGTGATCGCGGCCGAGAAGCCCGCGCGCCATGCCCGAGAGGTACACGGGGATTCCCAGGCGGGTGACCGAGGCGGCGACGCGGGCCGGGTCGCCGCCGGCGGCCAGCGCCTGACTGCCGATGACGGCGAGCGGCCGGGATGCCTGCGCCACGCGGTCAACCGCTTTGGCGACGCTCGAGCGGTGCACCCTGGGTACGCTGATCGGCTTGGGGCGCGGCGCTGAAGCTGTCTCGCTTCCAGCGAACAATCTCGCGAGATGCCGGTTGATGTAGAGCTGCTGGAGTCGGCTCGTCAGGGATCGGCCTTTCCCCGCTGCATCGCGATACCACCCACTCACGAGCGCTTTTGGATAAAGCAGGTCGACGGGGCATTCGAGGAAAGCCGGCCCCTGCACGCCGTCGCAGGTTGCGGTCAGAGCGTCATCGGTGGCACGGCCGAGGTCGCGCACGCGGTGCACCCGACGGAAGAACTTGACGTGCGGCGCGACCACCGGATGCTGGTCGATATCCTGCAGCGCGCCACGGCCGCGCAGCAGCGTCGGCACCGCGCCGCCCAGTACGAGAGTCGGGGATTGCGCGAGCTGGGCGTTCTTCAGGGCGGTCACGGAATTGGTGACGCCTGGTCCGGCGGTCACGGCGGCTACCCCCGCCGTGCCCGTCAGCCGAGCGGCTCCGTCGGCCGCGAACACCGCGGTGGCCTCCCCGCGGACGTCGATCACGCGGATCGCATGCGCCTTGGCGCTGGTGAGGAGCGGCGAGATATGCCCGCCGCAAAGCGTAAAGAGGAGGGAGACGCCACGCGACCGCAGCACCCTGACAACGCGATCGCCCCCGTGTTCTTCATCCTGCTTGGCCATTGCCACTTCGTTTGCGGCGATCGCTCGTTTGGACCATTCTCTCACAGCCCGGCAGTGCAGGCGGCCAGCAAGCACGGAGTCGTAGCGTGACTTCCCGATCGAGAGCCCGCTCGGCGTCCGCGAGAAAGAGATCGCCGCGCCGCTGGTCGGCGCAGGTCCTCGAGACCAGCAATGCGCTGGAGCTCGAGGAGGGAATCTTCAAACAGCGCTCGGCGCGCAGCATTGCCGCCTCGCTCGCGCGCGCGGCGCTCGCGAGCCGGCGGCGCAAGGCGGGGCCGTTTCAATCGGCGATGTCGATGCTCAACTACTACATCAATCGTGCCGGCCGCACGCTGAGTCTCAAGCGCCGGCGGACGCTCGAACGGGCCAAAGTCGAATTGCGCCGGCAGTTCGAGCGGCCGGGATGAGTGCAGGATTCCCGTGACGCTGGCGCAGGCGCCGCGGCGTCACTCCGGGGGTGGAAAGCGCTCCTGCCAACGCCCAAGAAGGAATCGCACAGCGTAGTAGAGGCCCGCCAGGAGCGCGCTCAGGAAAAACGCAGTCAGCGCCGCTCGGGTAACCCAGTAGAAGAAAATGGCGGTCGGGGGCATCCGGGCTCTCAGGAAGCAGCCTTGCTGGCCAGTAGTTTACCGCAATGAGTATCAGTCCGGATTCCCGGACGCCGCGGTCCGCGGTATGGGACTGCCATGGCCGAAAGCAAGGCAGCACCCGTGGCGTCCCGGACAGTGGGCCTGCCGGTCCGCGAGCTGACGCTGCTACCCATTCAGCCGGTCGCCGGTGAGGCCGTAGAGCAGATCGCCGCGCAGCTGCGGGCCCGGGGGCTCGAAGTGCACGTCAAGCCCTCGATCCTCCGCCCGGCAGGCTCTTACGACGCGCGGCGCCGGCAGCTCCGGGCTGACCTGCTGCTCAGGCGCGTGGCCGAGGCCAGCGAGCGGCCAGTGGTCGGCCTCACGGATGCAGACTGCTATGCGCCTCCGCTGAACTTCGTCTTTGGCGTGGCTAACCTGCGTGGCGATAGCGCAGTGGTATCGCTGGCGCGGCTGCGCACGCGTGCCAACGAGAGCACCTTCATGGCGCGCGCAATGAAGGAGATCTTCCATGAAGCGGGGCATGGCGCGGGCTTCCAGCACTGCAGCAATGCCCGGTGCGTGATGCACTTCAGCAACTCGCTCGCCGACGCGGACGCCAAGGGAGAGCAGCTGTGTTCCGCCTGCCTGCGGCGGCTGCGGGCGGGGCCCGACCCGGCTCCTCACCCCTGACCCAGCCAGACGCCGATTGCCAGGCCGATCAGCTGACTGAGAGCGATCACGGCAAGGGCGACTGCGCAATGCTTGGCGATCTCCGAGGCTGCGCTCACCTGGCGAAGCCTGGCGATCAGGAAGCTCAATCCGGCGAGCAAGGTGAGGCCCCAGGCGATCGATACGTAGGCAACTTGAGGACTCGGCACGAGGAGTACCAGCGCGACGAAACTCGAGGCGAGGAGGAGCCGGGTGACGAAGTTCGCGACGGTGGTGAGGAATGCCTCGCGTGTCGGAGGTCTTTCCGATTCCTGGTAGATATGCAACCCGAGGGAGTCGGTCAGGTTGTCGGCGAGCGCCAGGATCAGCAGGCTTCCGGCGATGGCGGCTTTCCCCACCGTCGCGCTGCGCAGGCCCACGATCAGCCCGGTGCTGGTAACGATCGCCGCCGGTCCTCCGAAGCTGATCCGTTGCAATCTGGACCCCGTCAGCCTGTCGCGTCGCGGCGCCATGGTGCCTCCCATACCTATGCGGAGTCGAAGCCTGCGGCGAACTCCGCGCGCAACTCTCCCTCGCGTCCGAGGTAGCGGGGCGAGAAGTGAAACGGCACCGCATTCCTCACGCCCGCCGCCCGCGCGATCTCCCCGGCGGCGCGCGCGGTCAGGTGAGCCTTGCGCTCGGCGTGCTCGCGGTCCTCCTCGAGGAACACCGCCTCGATGAAGAGCAGATCAGCGCCGCGCAGGAAGTGCGCGAGGGCTTCCCGATTGCGGGGGTTGTCGGCCACGTCGGTCACGTAACAGACCTTCTGTCCCGGGAGGAATTCGAGCACCTGGGTCTTCAGTTCACCGAGACTGATCATCTTGTCGCGCGCACCGTTGCGCGTGCGCCAGTGAACTCTGATCTGCGTATCGTCCGGCGCGCGGGCCCGCACCTGCTCCTTGAGATGGGTGAGCCACGGCCCGGTCGGGAGTCCGAGCTCAGCGAGCCGATTTTTCCAGACGTTGATGTGAGTCTCTTCCTCGAAGCCGAATGCCAGCGAGGGGATCGCATGATGCTCGAGCGCTATCGTGCGCACCCGGAACGACGCGCAATCGAGCAGCAGCCCGTCCGGGGCCGCCTGCCCCGGCAGGCTCTCGCGCTCGAAACGCGCGCGGCTGCGGAACCGGGCGCGCTGCATGTGGCTGCCGGCGTCGAGCTCGTGCGCGGTGATGACGAAGTCGGTCGCATAGTTCTCGACGAGATTCCAGGTGTAAGCCGCGAGCTTGTGCTCGAGCTGCTCGATAAACCTCCTGGGGCCGTACAGGGCGACGCCCGTGTCCCGGCCGAGGCAGACGCGCAGCAGGTGGTCGAAGCCGGCGAAGTGATCCATGTGGGTGTGTGAGACGAAAACGTCGCTCACCCGCAATAGCTTGCGGGTCGGCAGGCAGGTGACATCTCCAATGTCAAAGAGGATTGCCCGGCGCTCGAACTTGAGGTCGACCAGCACCCCCGGCTCGCCGAACGGCCGGTTGACGAGTACGGCGTCAAAGATGGGGCGCATCGATGCACGCCGTCTCACTATCCCTTGACACAGATCAGCGGCTCCAGCCGCGCCACCTTGCGCGCGAGACCTGCGGCGTCGGCAGCATCGACGACTGCGGTTACATCCTTGTACGCTCCGGGCGCCTCCTCGGCGACGCCGCGCTGCGAGGGGCTGCGGATGAGGATCCCGCGCGCGGCCAGCTCATCGATCACCTGGCGGCCGCGCCAGGTGCGCGAGGCCTGATGGCGGCTCATGGCGCGGCCCGCGCCGTGGCACGCAGAGCTGAACGCCCGGGACTCGGATTCCGTGGTGCCTGCGAGGACATAGGATCCGGTACCCATCGAGCCGCCGATCAACACCGGTTGGCCCGCGGCGCGGAGCGCCTCCGGAAGATCGGGGTGACCGGGTCCGAACGCCCGGGTCGCCCCTTTGCGGTGCACGTAGAGTCTGCGGGACTCGCCGTTGGTGCGGTGCTCCTCGACCTTACAGGTGTTGTGCGAGACGTCGTACAAGACGGAGAGCGTCGCCTGCGGCAGCAGCTCCGCGAAGACCTGACGCACGAGGTGGGTCAGGATCTGCCGGTTCGCGAGCGCGCAGTTGATGGCGGCACGCATCGCTCCGAGGTAGGTCCGGCCGACGTCCGAATTGATCGGCGCACAGGCGAGCTCGCGGTCGGGCAGGCGGATGCCGCATTGCTTCGCCGACGTCGCCATGCGCTTGAGAAAATCGGTGCCGATCTGGTGTCCGAGCCCGCGCGATCCGCAATGGATCATGACTACGATGTCGCCGATCCCGAGCCCGAAGGCAGCGGCCAGCGATGAGTCGAAGACGGCCGTGAGCTCCTGCACCTCCAGATAGTGGTTACCGCTCCCGAGCGTGCCCATTTCATCGCGCTGTCGCTCCTTGGCACGCTGCGGGACCATTTCCGGCTCAGCGCCAGCCATCTGACCGCGCTCCTCGATCCGCTCGAGGTCCGCGGCGAGTCCGAAGCCGCTCTCAACCGCCCAGCGCGCCCCGCCGGCGAGCATCGCCTCCATCTCCGCAGGGCCGAGGTGAATCGCTCCGGTGCTGCCGACGCCCGCCGGGATACGGTAATAGAGGGCCTCTGCCAGGTCCTTCTGCGCCGCGGCAACGTCGGCGCGCGTCAAGCCCGTGTGGAGACAGCGGACGCCGCAGGAGATGTCGAAGCCGACGCCGCCGGCGGAAATCACGCCGCCTTGATCGGGATCGAATGCGGCGACGCCGCCGATGGGAAAGCCATATCCCCAGTGCGCATCCGGCATGGCATAGGAGGCCTTCACGATGCCGGGAAGCCTGGCGACGTTCACCGCCTGCTCGTACACCTTCTGGTCCATCTCGCCCATCAGCGCCTCGGTTGCGAAGATCACGGCCGGCACCTGCATGTCATCGCGCGGGCGGATTTCCCACTCGTGCGCGGATCGCTGCCTGAAGAGACTCAGGTCCATGGCCTCAGACATCCACCACCGTTTGTGCCACCCACTCGCCGTTCTCCTCCGCGACGCGCAGCGCGGTATAGGTTGCTCCTTTAATCTCCACCGCGGGGTGGTGACGCGCCGGATCGACGCGCTCGCCCCACGCCCGAGCGTGCAAGCGTCGCCCATCCAGCCGCACGGAGAAACGGCTGAAGAGCATCTTACGGGTGGACATCTCGAAGATCAGGCTGTTCAGCCAATCCGCGAGCAGCAGCTCGTCGTCGGGGGCCTGACACTCCACCTCGATCGGCTGTCGCGGATCGATCGTCTGCAAGTCCGCCACGACGGCGGTCAGAGCGAGTGCCGCCTGCTCGAAGGCCTGCGCCCTGGTGGCACCGACGCCGCGCACGCCCATGTCGGCCTCATGTGGAAAATGCTCCCAATGCGCGCTCATGGACAGCCCGAGGCGGGGCGCTAGGTGAGATCCGGCTCACCGCAACGGGCCCGAATCTGCTCGCGAGCCAGGTCCCGCAGGCGAACCGCCGCGGTGAAGCGCTCGTCGGCAGCCGATGGGGCGAGCGGCGCCCCGACCACCGCGCTGACCGGCATGCGCCTCAGCAGCCACTGGCCGTCGCGCAGCAGCGAGCGCGTCCCTCGCAGCGTTACAGGGATGACCGGGACGCCTGATGCCACGGCGACCCGGAAAGCGCCGAGATGAAAGGGCTTAAGTCCCGTCTCGCGCGTGAAGGTGCCCTCGGGGAACATGACGAGCGAGTTTCCCTTGGCGAGCTCCTGCTCGAGCCGGCCTACCTCGGCAACGCTCTGCGCCGGCTCGGAGCGCTCGATGAACACCGTGCCGATATTGCGTAACCAGGTGGCAAGCAGCGGGACGCGCTGCAGCTCGGCCTTGGCGATGAAGCGGTGCGCTTCGGGCAGGACGGCCGCGATGACGACGCTGTCGACGTAGCTGCAGTGGTTGGCGACGATGATGTGAGGTGCCGAGAGGTCAACGTCCGCTTCCCAGATCACGGAGAAGGGGATTCGCAGAGCGCGGATGAGCCAGCCGGCCGCACGGTGACTCAACCGCCAGAGGCGTCGCGGATCGCGCAGCAGGAGGCTCGGCAGCCCGATGGCAACAAAGAGGACGACGACGGCGAGCCCGGCATACAGCCCGTAAGCGACGCGGGCGGCCGAACGCGCCACGCGCTGCAGCTCGGGCCGCACACCCTGGAGCGTGAGGCGCAACAGCTGCAGGGCGGGGCTGGCGTGCGCACGGCCGAGGGAGCCCTCCTCATAGGCGGCGCGAGTCGCGGCGCGGCGGAGCTTGCCGCTCGATGTCTTGAGAACGGTGTGGGGAGGCGCGAGCAGGATCTCTTCCGGAGGCTCACCCAGATTATCGACGACGCGCTGATTGATGCGCGCGGTGAGCTGTGCCCGTGTCGTGGGATCCGTGTAGCGTGTTTCGGCGAGGACGATGAGTTTTTCGCTCGCCGTGGCCGGCTCTCTGCTGCCAAAGGTCACGACGCAACCCCTGCGCACGCCTTCCAGTTCGCCGACCGCCCGCTCCACTTCGTCCGGATAGATATGCTGGCCGCGCCGAATGATGATGTCCTTGACGCGGCCGGTGACGTAGAGCTCGCCCGCCGCCAGGTAGCCGCGGTCGCCGGTGTCGAGCCACTCCCTGCGGCGCAGCCGGTCCGTCGCGCCGGGGTTGCGGTAATAGCCCGAAGTTGCCGAGGGGCCGCGGAATTCCACCGTGCCTTCCATGCGCTCAGGCACTTCTGCTCCGCCCTCATCCACCACGCGCAGCCCGTAGCCGGGAAGCGGCCGGCCGCAGGAGACGAAATGCAGTGCCTGCGGATGATCCGCGGCGACCGGCAACGCCCGGCCGGTCCGCATCATTCCCTGACGATCGACGCAGTCGCTGATCGGCCCGCGACCGAGCGGCGGGAACGTGAGTCCCACCGCGGCTTCGGCCAGACCGTATACCGGCGTCATGGCAGCCGGCCGAAAGCCGCAGGGGGCGAGGCGGCGGTTGAATCGCTCCAGGGTGTCTGCCGATACCGGCTCGGCGCCATTGAACGCGATCCGCCACGAGGACAGGTCGAGCCCTTGCAGCTCCTCTTCGCTCAAGCGGCGGGCGCACAGCTCATAGCCGAAGTTCGGAGAGGCCGAGAGCGTTGCCCGATAGTCGTGAATCGCCCGCAGCCAGCGCGCCGGCCGCGTCAGGAACGTCGTGGGTGGCATGACGACGAACAGACATCCGTAATAGAGGCAGCCGAGCCATGCGCCGATCAGGCCCATGTCGTGGTAGAGCGGCAGCCAGCTCACGAAGACATCGGAGTCGCAAGCCCGTACGGCCTTGCCCATGGCGCGGATGTTCGCCAGCAGATTCGCGTGCGTCAGGACGACGCCTTTCGGGGCACCCGTGCTGCCGGAGGTGTACTGCAGCATGGCGATCGAGTCCGCCGCCGGCACGGTCGGGGCTGTGCCCAGGGGCTCGCCCTCGAGGAGCTCGGCGACCGACAGCAGCTTGCGTAACGTGGGCACGCGCGCCTGCAACAGCCGGCCGGCGGCGCGCGCCTCGCGAAACGTGATGAGCACATCGGCCGCGGCATTCGCGAGAATGCCGGCGTGACGCTGAATGTGCTCCTCGAGCTGCGAGGGGCGGGTCGGTGGATAGATAGGAACGGGGATGGCGCCGGCGAGCAGCACGCCGAGGAAGCAGTAGAGGTACGCGCTACCCGTCGGCAGCATCAGCGCGACGGTCGCACCGCCCGGCACGCCGGCGCGCGTCAGTGCGCCGGCGACCAGCCGCGCCCCATCCTGGAGCTGGGCGTAGGTGAGCGTTTCCGGCGCTCCCTCGCCGAGCACGACCGCATGGGTCGCGGCCGGGCTCGCCTGCACGCGTGATTCCAACACCTGCAGCAGCGTCGTGGCATCGCTCGGCTCGCTCAGGCGCGGGCGCGGTGCGAGCGCCGTCACGTCGGCGGGCACGAGCCTGCGCGCACGGCCTTCGCCGAAGGCTCGCGCGGAGGTCACCTCGCGCAGCAGGTCGGCCACGGTCTCGGCCGATGCCAGTGTGTCCTCGGGCAGATGTACACCGAGCTCCTGCTCGATCCGCAGCAGCAGCTCGACGCGCGCCAGGCTGTCGAAGCCGAGATCGCGGTCCAGCGCGCTCTGCAACGTCACGCTCTGCAGGTCCGGCTCGGCGCGGTGCAGCTCCGTGTAGAGCGAGCGCACGACGCCGAGGAGCTCTTCGGCCTGAGTCGCTTCGGCGACGCCGGCGGGGTAGGGGACACGGGGACTTGGCGTGGCCACAGGCATCCTCACGACCGCAGTCAGCTCGCGGCGGTGCCCTTGAGGTCGAACAAGGCGCGGTACTGGCGCGGCTGGGAGCGCAGATACTGCTCGGGCGCGCGCACGTGTCCGCCGAGATGGGCCGCCGCATGCCACGGCCAGCGGGGGTCGTAGAGCATGCCGCGTGCCAGCGCGACAAAATCCGCATCTCCCGTGCTGATGATGGCTTCGGCCTGCTCATAGTCGGTGATGAGGCCGACGGCCACCACGGGCATCCTGGTCGCCTGCTTGACCGCGCGGGCGAGCGGCACCTGGTAGCTCGGCCCGAGAGGAACGTCCTGGCGTGGATCGAGCCCGCCGCTCGAGACATGGATGACGGCGCAGCCATGCGCCTCGAGCGCCCTGGCGAAGGCGATCGTTTGCTCGATGTCCCAGCCGCCCTTCACCCAATCGGTGCCCGAGACCCGCATCGCGACCGGCTTGTGCGCCGGGAGGGCCTGACGGACCGCATCGAACACCTCGAGCGGGAAGCGCATGCGGTTCCCGAGGCTGCCGCCATATTCATCGTCGCGGCGGTTGGAGAGCGGCGAGAGGAACTGATGAAGCAGGTAGCCATGCGCGCCGTGGAGCTGTATCGCCTCGATCCCGAGCCGCGCCGCGCGCACGGCGGCCGCGGCAAAGGCATCCCGGATACGCGTGAGGCCCTCGCGGTCGAGGGCTTGTGGGGCGCTCTGTCCGGGCGCGAACGGCAACGCTGAAGGCGCGACCGTCTGCCAGCCGCCGGCGGCGGTCGCGGGGATCTGCGCGCCTCCCTTCCAGGGCACCTCCGTCGAGGCCTTGCGGCCTGCGTGCGCGAGCTGAATCGCAATCGGCATCTCCGAATGCCTGCGGATGCTCTCGAGCACGCGCGCCATGGCGGTCTCGGTCGCCTCGTCCCACAGCCCGACGTCGGCGTAGGTGATGCGGCCAACGGGCTCGACCGCCGTCGCCTCGATGGTGAGCAGCGCAGCGCCGGAGAGGGCGAGGTGGCCGAGATGAATCACGTGCCAGTCAGTCATGCAGCCGTCGACCGCCGAGTACTGGCACATCGGCGCGATGACGATGCGGTTCGCGAGCGTCAGCTTGCCGGCGCGGAACGGCTCGAACAGTTTTGGCCCGCTCATGGTTGTCTCATCTTTTCACAGCATCGTGGCGAGGTGGCTGTTGACCTTGACGCTCTGAGACTTGGACCCGTGCAATCCTCGCGGCTGCGCCTGGGCGACGAATTTGAGAGGCAGCTTCGGCCCGAAGACCAGACAGTGGCTCGAGCCGCCGAACTGGAAGTAGCCGAGTTGCTCGCCCTTGTGCACGTGCTCTCCCTCCCGCAGAGGCTCACCGGACTCCCGCTCGAGCACGCACGATGAGCACTCGGCCATGCCGATCGTGACCAGACACATGAGTCCTATTCTCCGGTCGTCGGCTTCGATGAAGATGAGAGCCCGCGTGCCCACATGCGCGATGTAACCTTGGGAGTTATTGGGGCCCTCGGGATCAAAGTGCTCCGAAACGGCCTCCGAGTAGTAGGTACCGGGAATCTTCTGCAGCTTGCGGACCGTGCCGGACACCGGGCTGTGCCAGCGATGATAGTCCCTGGCGCTGAGGAAGGCCTGGTACACCGTGCCCCCGTCGAAGCGGTCGACG
Organism: Gammaproteobacteria bacterium; assembly: GCA_030038875.1. Classification (GTDB taxonomy): domain Bacteria; phylum Pseudomonadota; class Gammaproteobacteria; order Steroidobacterales; family Steroidobacteraceae; genus 13-2-20CM-66-19. The sequence continues at coordinate 39,239 of JASHQW010000405.1, forward strand.
AAGTTCCCGGCCAGCATTTCCTCGAGTGAATAGGGCTGTTCCTTGATCCAGAATTCCGCGCGCCGCTTGGCGCGTCTCTTGATGGCGAAGGGCGTCGATTCGCAGGCGCTGACGATGATGCGCGAGTCCTCCGGCGCTGCCACCGGGCGCTGGCCAGGCTTGAAGGCGCGGATGAAGAAGTCGTTCCAGCTCTTGAATCCGAGATAGGGCGCGCTCGCATCGCTCTGGAACTCATCGAGCCTGAGTCTCTTCCAGGCGTGCGGGCTCAGCCACCCCCTCGGGGAGTCATTGAGGACGTAGCGGGATTTCTCACTGCTCAGGAACTCGCTCCAGGCCGCAAGGTATTTGCGCAACGTGGCATTCACTCTCTCATCTGCGAAGGCCGCGAGCCCCGTCGGCGTAATCATCGGGTAGTCGAGGATCGCGTTGATCGGGAACCCGACCATGTAGGTGCGGTTGTATTCCGGCGCCCGGCTCAAGAGGTGGTTCAGGACCTCGAGCATTTCGCGGTAGTTCCTGAGCCTGATATCGCCCCACACGGACCTCATCCGCCTGCGGGGCTGCTCCTCGAACATGCGGGTGAAGTACATGCGCATCACCGCATCGCCTTCGATCAGCTCCTGGAATTCCTTCACAACCGGATGAAGCTCCGCGCGGCGCTTTCGAACCGCGGCGCGGGTCGTGCGCAGCCAGTGCGCCAGGTGGCGGCCCTCGTGGGGCAGCCAGCCGCCGAGGCGGCTCATGCGGCGGGAGACAGTCTTTGAACTCATCCGTGGCGTCTCTGCGCCCCATATTAAGGAGGCTCCCCCGGCGCCGCTTGCTACAAGCACCCTACGCAGAGCCCTGCGGCGTCTCCGCGATCACGTCCTCGAGCGAGTCGCTGTCCGATACATCTTTCGTGCCCTGAAGAGGCGCCGTGTCCTCCCGCCTGCGAAGCCTGGGCGCATTCCTCAGGTAGTCGTCACTCCCCAGGGACTCGAATGGGTTGAATTCCACAGGGCGGTCGATGCGAGGTCTCCATGCGCGAACTTTCATGATCGTCACCCTCCTGATGGCCTAGGGTATGTTGCCCACGCGCCCCCGGCTCGAACAATGCGCAGCAATACGGACCCCCGGCCAGCCGCGCGCCAGCCGGCATCCCTTGGTCGGGGAAAACCCTTATCGACGCGACTGCCTGGGTTGGGTATTTAGCTCGGCATTCATGGAGCAGGGGCT
>JASHQW010000047.1 GCA_030038875.1 Gammaproteobacteria bacterium
TGGCTGGGGGACTAGGATTCGAACCTAGGTAAACGGAGTCAGAGTCCGTTGTCCTACCACTAGACGATCCCCCATCATCCATTCGCGAAAAGACGCCTGCGGCGCTTTTCGCAGATCGGGCATCGTAGCTCCGTTGGGCACGCGGGCAAAAGGCGTCGCTTCTGCCCGCTCGCGCAAGCCACTAACGCTTCGAGTACTGCGTCCCGCGGCGCGCCTTGCGGCGGCCGACCTTTTTGCGCTCGACCTCGCGCGCATCTCGGGTGACGAAGCCCGCATCGCGCAGCGGCTTGCGCAGGCTCTCATCATATTCGATCAGCGCGCGGGTGAGCCCCAAGCGGATCGCGCCCGCCTGGCCGGTGATGCCGCCGCCGTCGACCTGGACCGTGATGTCGAACTGCGTATGCAGCTTCACCGCATCGAGCGGCTGCCGCACGATCATGCGGCCGGTCTCGCGGCCGAAGAACTCATCCAGCGAGCGGTCGTTGACGGTGATCTTGCCGCTGCCGGGCTTCAGATAGACGCGTGCCGTGGCGGTCTTGCGCCGGCCGGTGCCGTAGTGATTCGGGGTCGCTGGCATGCAGTGGGTCCTATTGAATCTCGAGAGGCTTCGGCTGCTGCGCCTGGTGCGGATGCTGGCCGCCGGCGAACACGTGCAGCTTCCTGAACATGCGCCGGCCGAGCGGGTTCTTAGGCAGCATGCCCTTCACGGCGAACTCGATGGCCCGCTCCGGATGCTCGGCGAGGAGCTTCCCGAGCGCGATCGACTTGATGCCGCCGATGTGGCCGGTGTGGTGGTAGTAGAGCTTGTCGCTGAGCTTGCGCCCGGTAACCCGGATCTTCTGCGCGTTCACCACCACGATGTGGTCGCCCATGTCGACATGGGGGCTGTAGTCAGCCTTGTGCTTGCCCTTCAGGCGATGGGCAATCTGCGAGGCGAGACGCCCCAGCGTCTTGTCGCTGGCGTCGACGATGAACCAGTCGCCGCGGACGCTCGCGGGCTTGGCAAATACGGTCTTCATAGGTCGCTCGTGGCTAAAGTCCCGCGGCCGGGGGGTTAACCCCTCGCGGGCCGGGGCCAAAAAAAGGCGGGCAAGTTTACTCAAGCAGCTGTCCCATTGCAAAGCGCCACTTCCCTGCCCCGCGGGGCGGCCCGGAAGCCTGTGGGGACAGGGCAGCAGCCTATAATAGAGGCCACAAATATGGAGTCCGGCCTCTCTCTAGACGCTGCAATCGCCGCCCTGGACCGTGCCCTGCGGTCGGTCTTTGCGCCGGCCCGGGCCGCCCGACCCGTTCCCGGAGCACCCGAACAGGGGGCCGTCCCGCTGAGCGCCGCGCAGCAACGCGAGAGCGCGGCGCTGATGCGCGTCAATCACGCCGGGGAGCTCGCCGCCCAGGCGCTCTACCACGGCCAGGCACTGGTGGCCCGTTCGGCAACGACGCGCGCCCTGCTCATGGAAGCCGCGCGCGGCGAGGCCGATCATCTGGCATGGTGCGAGACGCGCCTCACGGAGCTCGGTGCGCGGCCGAGCCTTCTCAATCCACTCTGGTACGCCGGCTCCTTCGCCATCGGCGCTCTCACGGCGCTGGCCGGGGACCGGAGGAGTCTCGGCTTCGTCGTCGAGACCGAGCGGCAGGTGGAACGGCACCTCGACGGCCACCTCGGCAGGCTCCCGGTGGGCGACAGCCGCAGCCGTGCCATACTTGAAACCATGAGGGCGGAAGAGATTCAGCACGGCGCGACGGCGGCCGCGGCCGGCGGCGAGCGCTTGCCGGCGCCGGTGCGTGCGCTCATGCGCCAGACGGCCCGCGTCATGACGGGAACCGCCTACTGGGTGTGAGGGGCCGCGAAGGCTTACTATTAAAGAAGTGATTGGGGGAGCCGGTATGGAAGAGAACATCAAGCCGCTGAGCGAAATTCCGGCGATCAATCGCTTCCTGAGCTACTGCCGCATCCGCGCGGTGCCGTCCAAGACGGTGGTCATCCACGCGGGCGACCTGCCGGATGTCCTCTACTACATCATCAGCGGCTCGGTCGAAGTCATGATCGAGGATGAGGAAGGCAACGAGATGGTGCTGGCCTACCTCAACCGCGGCCAGTTCTTCGGCGAGATGGGCCTCTTCTACGAGCAGCCAACCCGCAGCGCCTGGGTGCGCACCCGCAACCAGTGCGAGCTCGCGGAGATGACCTATCCGCGTTTCCGGCAGATCGCGGCCGAGAGCCCGGGGCTCGTGTTCGAGCTCGCGACGCAGCTTGCCACCCGCCTCGATCGCACCAACCGCAAGCTCGGCGACCTGGCCTTCGTCGACGTCACGGGCCGCGTGGCGCACGCGATCATGGACCTGTGCGGCGAGCCGGACGCCATGACGCATCCCGAGGGCATGCAGATCAAGGTGAGCCGCCAGGAGCTGTCACGCCTGGTCGGCTGCTCGCGCGAGATGGCGGGCCGCGTGCTCAAGGTGCTGGAGGAGCAGGGACTGCTGCGGGCCACCGGCAAGACCATCGTGGTATTCAACGCCCGCCCGAAGATGAAGACCCGTCCCGTCATCGTGCCCGCCAAGCCGGCCGGACCCGGCAAGCCCGCCGGGCAGCTCGCCATGGACGACGACGATGATGATGACGACGACGAGGACGACGAGTAGCTGATTTCACCCGGCCGCAACCGGCCCGCGCCAGCTACAGGTAGCTAACGCGCCCGGCGCCGGCGGACGCCGATCGGAGTGGCGGCCGTCCTGCCCTTGCCCGTGACACCTGCGATCTGCCGGCGCATCTCGCGGATGGTCTCCGCGTAGTCGCGGCTGCCGAAGATCGCCGAGCCCGCGACGAAAGTGTCGGCCCCGGCCGCGGCGGTGGCGCCGATGTTATCGGCCTTGATCCCGCCGTCGACCTCGAGGCGCACCTCGTGTGCGCACTTCTCGATGCGCGCCCGCGCGTCGGCGAGCTTGCGCAGCGAGGTCGGGATGAACTGCTGGCCGGCGAAGCCCGGGTTCACCGACATGATGAGCACCATGTCGAGAGACTCGAGCGTGTAGTCGAGATAGTCGAGCGGCGTGGCGGGATTGAACACCAGCCCCGGCCGGCAACCGTGCTCGCGGATCAGCGCGATGGTGCGATCGATGTGCTCGGTCGCTTCCGGATGAAAGGTGATGAAGGTGGCGCCCGCCGCGGCGAAGTCGGGCACGATGCGGTCGACCGGACGCACCATCAGGTGCACGTCGATCGGAGCGGCGATGCCGTGCTTACGCAGTGCCTGGCACACCAGCGGGCCGATGGTCAGGTTCGGCACGTAGTGGTTGTCCATTACGTCGAAGTGGATGAGATCGGCGCCCGCTTCCAGCACCGCCTCGACCTCGGCGCCGAGCCGCGCGAAGTCAGCGGACAGAATCGACGGGGCGATCCACGGCTGCATTGGGCTAGTTTAACCTACCGCGATCAGGCTCCGGCGGATGCGCCAGTCGCGCCGGTCGAGGCGCAGCGTCACGTCGGCGAACACCATCCAGCTCAGGTGGAACAGCAGCCCGGCGAACACCAACACCTGCCCCGGAACGGGTCCGACGGCGGCGCGCGCCCACAGGTCCGCGACGCTCGTGAGCGGATGCGGATGGATGGCGAGCTTGCCGTAGTAGGAGACCGCCTGGATGAGGAAGATCCAGCAGTAGGTGCGCCGCAGCCGCCGGCCCGCGGCACGCGCCAGGCTCACGTGATAGCGCGGCTCGCAGTAATCCCTGGCGAGCAGGCGGCTCCAGTCCGAGTTCACCGGATACGGCTCGCCGCGCAGCATCGGCGTGAAGAAGTCGGTCTCGAGAAGCCGCGCGCGGGCGCGCCAGATATTGAAGTAGCGGTAGCGGCGCGCCTCGAGCAGCAGGAACACCGAGACGATGAGCCCGACCAGCGCCATGGGCAGAGGCGAGGCGTCGGCGCTCGAGAAGGTCGCCGAGAGCGCGATGCCGGTGGTGACCACCGCCCAGTTCGTGGTGCTGTCGAGGCGCGTGCGCCACACGGTGCTGCGATAGATCTCGGCGCGATAGAGGTGCGCGATGGCGCCGATCTCGGCCGCGGAGAAGATGCGCGCCGAAGCCGCGCCGGCGGCTGCCTGGGCGCCGCCCTGCGCGGGCGTGCTCATGGCGCGGTGAGCCGCTCGAGCGCCTCGCGGTACTTGGCGCTGGTGCGCGCGATGACGTCGGCGGGCAGCTTCGGTCCCGGCGCGCGCTTGTCCCAGTCGAGCGTCTCGAGATAATCGCGTACGAACTGCTTGTCGAAGCTCGGAGGACTTAAGCCTGGCCGGTAGGTGGCGGCGGGCCAGAAGCGCGAGGAATCGGGCGTCAGCACTTCGTCGATGAGCGTGAGAGTCCCGGCGGCGTCGATGCCGAACTCGAACTTGGTGTCGGCGATGATGATGCCGCGCGTGCGGGCGTGCGCCGCGGCGAAGCGGTAGAGTGCGAGCGCCTTGTCGCGCACCGCGGCGGCGAGCGGCGCGCCGATGCGCTGCGCCATGGTCTCGAAGCTGATGTTCTCATCGTGCGCGCCCGCCTCGGCCTTGGTTGCGGGCGTGAAGAGCGGCTGCGGAAGCTCACCGGCGAGCGGCAGGCCTGCGGGCAGCGCAATGCCGCACAGGCTCCCGGTCCTCTGGTAGTCCTTCCAACCCGAGCCGATGAGATAGCCGCGCACCACCGCCTCGATCGGCAGCGCCTTCATGCGTCGCACGATCACCGCGCGACCCTCGAGCAGCGCGCGCTCGGCGGAGTCCTTCACCACGCCCTCGAGGCTGCGGCCGGTCAGATGGTTCGGGATCAGGTGCGCGGTTCTGGCAAACCAGAAATTCGAGATCGAATTCAGCACCCAGCCCTTGTCCGGGATCGGATCGGGCAGCACCACGTCGAACGCCGAGAGCCGGTCGGTGGTCACTATGAGGAGCGTCTCGGCATCGACCGAGTAGATGTCGCGCACCTTGCCTTCGTGGAGTCGCTCGAGGCCGGTGAGCTCCGTGCGGTAGACGATGGGCGCGCTCATGCGCTTGGTACTATACGTTGACATGGCAGCGGGCATGAAATGGATCGGCAAACTGACCGGCGGGCTCATCGGTCTCGCCTTCGGCCCGATCGGCGTCGCGGTCGGGGTGCTGCTCGGCCATCAGTTCGACCAGGCGCAGCAGGACGACGACGAGCCGGAGGCGCCGCCCGGCGATGTGGCGGCGATCAGCGAGCGCTTCTTCCGCGCCACCTTCCGCGTCATGGGTTATGTCGCCAAGGCCGACGGCCGCGTGTCCGAGCAGGAGATCGCCGCGGCGCGCGCCGTGATGGCGGACTTGAGGCTCGGGCCCACGCAGGTACGCGAGGCCATCGCGCTCTTCACGGCCGGCAAGCAACCGGACTTCGATCTCGCCGCCGAGATCGGCTCGCTCCGCTCGGCGTGCCGCGGGCGCCCTGACATCCTGCGCATCTTCCTCGAGATCCAGGTGCGTGCCGCGCTCGCCGGCAACAATCTCGAGGGACCGGTGCGGCCGATCATGGGGCGCATCGCGGCCGGGACGCGTATCTCCGGCTTCGAGCTCGCGCAGATCGAGGCGGTGCTGCGGATCCAGCGGGGCGGCTTCTACCAGCAGCGTCCGGGTCACGGCACGCCAGGCGCCGCCGCCGGCGCCGAGGCCCTCGAGCAGGCCTACCGGGTGCTCGAGACGACCGCCGGCGCGAGCGACGCCGAGGTCGTCAAGGCCTACCGGCGGCAAGTGAACCGCCACCATCCCGACAAGCTCAAGGCGAATGGGCTGCCGGAATCGATGATCGGTCACGCCAAGCAGCGCACCCAGCAGATCATAGAGGCGTACGAGCTGATTCGCGCGCGGCGCGGGATGCATTAGCTGTTGCTTGATTGGCGGAAATCGCAGGAAGCGATTTCCGCGGACATTACTCCGTCGGCCGCCGGCAAAAAGCGCGGTTTTTGCCGGCTGCGCATCAGGGAGTCATTTCGGCAGCAGCCCACTCCCCTATCACCTCCTGGATGGCCTGCACGCCGTCGGTGAGGGCCGCGGGCCCGGGCTGCAGGATGAGGGAGGACTTGATCTCGCGCACGAAGCCGCAGCGTACCGCGGGAATCGCGCTCCAGCCCGGCCGCGCCGCGACCAGCTCCGGGCGGAACTTCTTGCCGCACCAGGAGCCGAGCACGATGTCGGGCGAGCGCCGCACGACCTCGAGCGGGTCGGCGACGATGCGCTTGCGCCCGAGCGGCTCGCGCGCGAGCTCGGGAAAGCAATCCACGCCGCCGGCGAGCCCGATGAGCTCCGACACCCAGCCGATGCCCGAGATCAGGGGATCGTCCCACTCCTCGAAGTAGATGCGCGGACGGGCCTCGAGCGCCGCCGCCGCGGCGCGCACCGCGGCGAGCCCGCCCTCGAGCTCCTCGAGGAGTCTGGCGGTCTTCGCCTCGCAGCCGATCATCCCTCCGAGGGTGCGGATCATGGCGAGGATCCCCGCGACGCTGCGCTGATTGAAGACGTGCACGTTGAGTCCGGAGCGCACCAGCTCCGCGGCGATGTCGGCCTGCAGGTCCGAGAAGCCGAGCACCAGGTCGGGTGCGAGCTCGACGATGCGCGCGGTGCGCGCGCTGGTGAAGGCCGACACGCGCGGCTTCTCGCGCCGTGCGCGCGGCGGGCGGACGGTGAAGCCGGAAATGCCGACGATGCGCCGCTCCTCGCCGAGGAGGTAGAGCGTTTCGGTGGTCTCCTCGGTGAGGCACACGATCCGTTGCGGGTAGCCAACTCGCACCGCCGGCACTGTATCCTTAAGACATGTGGCCGCGCATCTGGGGCTTCCTCGACCGGCGTCTGTTCGGGCCGGCCTCGCAACGCGCCGGGATCCTGGGCGCGGCGCTGCGGCTGCTGCGCTATCCCTACGCGGTGCTGCGCGACCTGGCGCGCGGCGAGATCAACCTGCGCGCGATGAGCCTGGTCTACACGACGCTGCTGTCGCTCATTCCGCTGCTCGCCTTCAGCTTCGCCATCCTCAAGTTCTTCGGCGGGCACCGCGACCTAGTGCCGATCGTGTACGAGTTCTTCCGCCCGGTCGGTGAGCCGGCCGCCACCGACCTCACCACCCGGGCGGTGCGGTTCGCCAACCGTGCGAGCAATGGCGTGGTCGGCTCGGTGGGTCTGGCGCTGTTCGCCTGGACGCTGATCGGCACCATCAAAAAGGTCGAGGACAGCTTCAACTTCCTGTGGCACGTCGAGCAGCCGCGCAGCTTCGCGCGGCGCCTGGCGGAATACTCCGCGCTGCTGGTGGCGGGACCGCTGCTCGTCGTCGGCTTCATCGGGCTCACCCAGCACGCGCTCTCCAGCGCCCCGGTGCAGGAGGTGGTGCGGCTGCACCTGCCGGTGCTGCAGTGGGTGCGCGCCGCCGGCATCGCCCTCGCCCCCTATGCCATGGTGAGCGCCTTCTTCACGGCGCTCTACATGATGGTGCCCAACACGCGGGTGCAATGGCGCGCGGCGCTCACCGGCGCCGTCGTCGGCGGCGTGCTGTGGGCGGCGGTCGGCAAGGTGTTCACGGCGTTCGTCGTCTACTCGACGCGCCTCACCATCGTGTACGCGGGGTTCGCGTTCGTGGTCGCGGGGCTCCTGTGGACCTATTTCGGCTGGCTGATCCTGCTCGCCGGGGCGCAGCTCTCTTTCTACGTGCAGAACCCGGCGTACCTGCGCCTGGGGCTGCAGCCGCTCGTGCTCTCGGGCCTCGAGCTCGAGGAGCTCTCGCTGAAGCTGATGTATTTCGTCGGCCGTGCGCACGTCGCCGGCGGCCCGCGCTGGACCGTCAATCGCCTCGCCGCCGAGCTCGGCCTCCCGGGGATCGCGGTCGCACGTATGGTGGCGACGCTCGAGCGCGCCGGGCTCCTCGTCGTCACGGACGAGGACGAGCTCATTCCCGGCCGCGATATCGGCCACATCCGGGTCCACGAGATTCTCGACCTCGCGCGCAGCGAGCGCAGCGGCCACGTGGCGCCGCGCAACCTCGACCTGCCGCCCGTCGACCGGGTGCTCGCGGGCCTCGAGGAGGCGCGCCGCACGAGCTGCGGCGAGCTCACGCTACGCGAGCTGGTCGAGGAAGCGCCGCGCCCCGCGCTGCAGCTCACTCACCGGCAATCGTCATTTCGCTGACGAGGAGCGAGGGGGTGCGGATGGCGCCACGCACATCCGTATCGGAGCCGGCGGCGGCGATGTCGAGATACATGCGCTTCAGGTTCCCGGCGATCGTCACCTCGTGCACGGGGTACTGGATCGCGCCGCGCTCGACCCAGAAGCCGCTCGCCCCGCGGGAGTAGTCGCCGGTCACGCCGTTCACCCCCTGGCCCATGAGCTCGGTCACCAGGAATCCGGTATCGAGCCGGGCGAGGAACGCCTGCGGTTGAAGTCCGCCGTCGCTCGCCGCCACGATCAGGTTGTGAATCCCGCCGGCGTTGCCCGTGCTCTTGAGCCCGAGGCGCCGCGCCGAGTAGCTGCCGAGCACGTAGCCATCGAGCACGCCGTCGCGCACCAGTTCGCGATCGTGCGTGGCGGCGCCCTCCTGGTCGAACGGGCTGCTGGCGAGCCCCTTCGGCAGATGCGGCCGCTCGTGCATCTGCAGAAAGGCGGGAAATACCTGCGAGCCGGCCGCGCCGAGCAGGAACGAGGCCTTGCGATACTGGCTGGTGCCGCGAATGGCGCCGATGAAATGCCCGATGAGGCCGCGCGCCATGTCGGGGCTGAAGGCGACCGGAGCCTTGCGTGTGGTGAGCCGCCGCGCGCCGAGGCGCGCGCGCGCGCGCTCGCCGGCGACGCGCCCGACCTCGGCGGCATCCTCGAGATCGGCAGGATCGCGTGCCACGCTGTACCAGTGATCGCGCTGCATTTCCCCGCCTTCCTCGGCGATCAGCGAGCAGCTGAGCGAGTGGCTGGTGGCGGAATAGCCGGCGACAAACCCGAGGGAGTTGCCGTACACGCCCGTATGGCGCTGGCTGCCGACCGAGCCGCCCTCGGAGTTGCGGAGCCGCGCGTCGACGGCGAGACCGGCCGCCTCGCAGCCGCGCGCCAGCTCGATCGCGCGCTCGGGAGCGAGGTCCCAGGGATGGTCGAGATCGAGGTCGGGGATGTCGCGCGCCAGCGCCTCAGGCTCGATGAGCCCGGCGTAAGGGTCCTCGGCCGTATAGCGCGCGATCGCGCACGCCTTGCCGACGGTCTCGACCACCGCCGCGCGCCCGAGGTCGGCGGTGCTGGCCGAGCCCTTGCGCTGGCCGAAATAAACGGTCACGGCAAGGCCGCGGTCGCGCTGGTATTCGACGGTGTCGACCTCGCCGAGGCGTACGCTCACCGAGAGCCCGCGGCTCACCGAGACGTCGGCTTCGGACTGCGAAGCGCCCTGGCGGCGCGCCTCGTCGAGCGCGAAGCTCACGACGTCGGTGAGCTGCGCAGGGCCCCCAAGCTCGGAGGTCGATGGCATGGTGTTAAATTGTAGCAGCGGGCCGGCATCCTTAGGTCCGCGGGGGCGGCGTGACTTGAACGACGACGACGCAGCCGGGCGGCCCAGCAAGAGCGCGCGCAAGCGGGCCGCGCACGCCGCCCAGGATCTCGGGGAGGCCTTGATCGCCCTCCCCGACGGCGAGCTCGAAGCGCTCGCCCTGCCCGAGGAGCTCGTCGCGGCGGTGCGCGCCGCCCGCCGCATCACCAGCCGCGCGGGCGGCGCCCGCCAGCGCCAATACATCGGCAAGCTGATGCGGGCGCTCGATCCCGAGCCAATCCGCGCGGCGCTCGCCGCGCGTGGTGCGGTGAGCGCGCGCGAGGCCGAGCGCTTTCGCCGCGTCGAAGAGTGGCGGCAGCGGCTCATCGAGGGTGGCGCCCTCGCGCTCGAGGAGCTCAGGCGCGAGCACCCCGACATCGATACCGCCGAGTGGGCGCGGCGCGTAACGGCGGCACAGGCCGAGCGCACCCGCCGCGCGACCGCGGGCGCGTCGCGCGAGTTGTTTCGCGCACTGCGGGCGTTGTTCGATACAATGCCGTGATGAAAGCCCTCGTCGGCATCATCATGGGCTCCGCCTCCGACTGGGAGACCATGCAGGCCGCCGCCGAGACTCTCGATCGCCTCGGCATCGCCTACGAGGTGCGCGTGGTGTCGGCGCACCGCACCCCCGATCTCCTGTTCGAGTACGCTTCCGGCGCGCGCGGGCGCGGCCTCGAGGTGCTGATCGCGGGCGCGGGCGGCGCCGCGCACCTGCCCGGCATGGCCGCGGCCAAGACCACCCTGCCGGTGCTCGGCGTGCCGGTGCAGTCGAAGACCTTGGCGGGTCTCGACTCACTGCTGTCGATCGTGCAGATGCCCGCGGGCGTTCCGGTGGCCACCTTCGCCATCGGCACCGCCGGCGCCACCAACGCGGCGCTGTGCGCCGCGGCGATACTCGCCAACCGGCACCCTGCCGTACAGACCGCGCTCGAGGCGTTCCGCGAGCAACAGACCGCGGCCGTGCTCGGCAGTCCCGATCCGCGCGCGCACAAGCGCACATGACCATCGGCATCGTGGGCGCCGGCCAGCTCGGCCGCATGCTCGCTTTGGCGGGCTATCCGCTCGGCCTCGATTTCCTGTGCCTCGATCCGGCGCGCGATGCGCCCGCGGGCCAGGTGGCGCCACTCCTGACCGGCGCCTTCACCGACCGCGCGCTGCTCGCCGAGCTCGCCCGCCGCTGCGAGGTCGTCACCTTCGACTGGGAGAACGTCCCGGTAGCGAGCCTGCGCGCCATGCAGCGCGGCGCGCACCGCGCGCGCATCGCCCCGCCGGTAGCGGCGCTCGAGTGCGGCCAGGACCGGGTGAGCGAGAAACGCCTGTTCGCGCGCTTGGGCGTTCCCACCACCCGCTGGCGCGCCGTCGATTCGCGCGCGGAGCTCGAGGCCGCCATCGCCGCGGTCGGACTGCCGGGCGTGCTGAAGACCCGGCGCCTCGGCTACGACGGCAAGGGTCAGGCGCTGCTGCGCAGACGCGCGGATGCCGGGCGCGCCTGGGAGCGCCTGGGTGCCGCGCCGCTCCTCTACGAGGAGTGGGTGCCGTTCGACTGCGAGGTGTCGGTGATCGGAGCGCGCGGTGCGCGCGGCGAGGTGGCGATCTATCCGCTGTGCGGCAACGTGCACGGGGCGGGAATCCTGCGCGTGACCTGTGCGCCCTACGGGCCGCGGCGCTGGCAACAGCAGGCCGAGCGGTACCTGAGGCGCGTGCTGGCGCACTTCCGCTATCGCGGCATTCTCACCATCGAGTTCTTCGTGCGCGCCGGCAGGCTGATCGCCAACGAGATGGCCCCGCGGGTACACAACTCCGGGCACTGGACCATCGAGGGCGCCACGACCAGCCAGTTCGAGAATCACCTGCGCGCGATCTTAGGTCTTCCGCTCGGCTCGACGCGCGCGCTCGGCTACAGCGCCATGATCAACCTGATCGGGCGCATCCCGCCGCGCCCGCAGCTGTTGGCGCTCGCGGGCGTGCACCTGCACGACTATGGCAAGCAGCCGCGCCCGGGACGCAAAGTCGGGCATTGCACCGTCGTCGAGCCGACCGCCGCCCGGCGGGACGCGCGCGCGCGGCGTCTGGCCGCCAAATTGGCCGCCGGGGTGCGCATCCCGTAACATCGTCTGCGAGTCCAACTCGCATGTACCTGGAGCCCTTCAAACTCAAGGAGCTGCCCTTCCGGCTGAGCCCGGACCCGCAATTCCTTTACCTGTCGAAGCAACACGCCCGTGCCAAGGCGTACATGGAGTCGACCATCTGGTTCACGGACGGCTTCGTGGTGATCACCGGGGAGATCGGCTCGGGAAAAACCACCCTCATCGAATCCTTCCTCAAGGAAGTCCCGGCCGACGTCGTGGTGGCGCAGATCAATCAGACGCAAGTGAACACCACGGATTTCCTGCAGGCGGTGCTGGTGCAGTTCGGCTTCTCGCCTTTCAAGATGCGCAAGGCCGAGCTGATCAGCACCCTCAACAACTTCCTCATCGAGCAGCACGCCGCCGGACGCAAGGTGCTGCTCATCGTCGACGAGGCGCAGAATCTCGAGCCGCGCGTGCTCGAGGAGATCCGGCTGCTCTCGGGCGTCGAGACCACCAAGGAAAAGGTGCTGCGGATCATCTTGGCCGGGCAGCCCGAGCTCAACGAGACGCTCAACTCCCCGAAGCTCGAGCAGCTCACGCAGCGCGTGCGGCTGCGCTTTCATCTCGCGACGCTGTCGGAGTCCGAGACGCGCGCCTACATCGAACACCGCCTCGAGGTGGCCGGGGGCGGCGACCGCGAGATCTTTGCGCCCGACACCTTCCACGAGATATACCGCTACACCGGCGGAGTGCCGCGGCTCATCAACACGCTGTGTGACACCGCGATGATGGCGGCCTTCACTGAGAATCGCGACTCGGTGCGCCTCGCGGACGTGGCGAGCGCGGTCGCGGAGCTGCGCTGGCCGCTGCACGCGGCGCGCACCCAGGACGCGGCGGCAGCCGTCGTGGCCGGGGCGCATGCGGAGCCGCCCGCGCCGCCACCGACAGGCGCGGCGCTGTCCTCCGCCTCCGAATCCGCGGCGCCCGCGACAGCAGCTCCCCAGACGGCAGCGCACAAGCCGGCCGCAGACGGAGCTGCGGCGGCGGAGCGGGCCGCCCTTGCCGAACCGGTCGGCAAGCTGCTCGTGGCCACTGAAGGACGCACCGTGCAGGAGATCCCGCTGCGCATCGGCCGGCTCATCATCGGCCGCACTCCCGACAACGACGTGCATATCGACAGCCGCTTTGTAAGCCGCCACCACTGCCAGATCATCACCACGGCGCACTCGTGCGTGATCGAAGACCTCAACAGCACCAACGGCATCTATGTGAAATCGGCGCGCGTGCGGCGCCACTACCTGAATGACGGCGACGTCGTGCTGATCGGCAAGCACGAGCTCATCTATGTCGACGAGCGCGCGACGCGCGGCCGTCCCGTACCGCACGAGACCATGCCCGAGCTGCCGGCGCTGGCTGAGATTCCGGAGCTGCACGCCGCGCCCGCGGGAGAGGCGGTTGCAGACGGGAAGAGCAAGCGCCCGGCGGGCGGCTGAGCTTGGATCTGGGCACCGCCTCGCGCGCGCTGCCCCCTAGACGCAGAGTTCTACGCTCATCGAACTCGTGGGAGCTAAGGCCCTCTACGAGGCCTCAATTCGGGTTAGTTCGACAGTTATCGAACTCGGGTGAATTCGGGCCCTCTACAAGGGCTTAACTCGGACGAGTTTGATGGATATCGAACTTGCCCTAAAGGGGACCTCACGCGCGCGCTCCCCACGCCGCGGCCTCACTTGGTTTCATCGTCGCTGAACGAGTCGGGGTTGCCGTACTCGCTGCGCAGCGCCCGGTAGTCGCGGCGGCGCAGCAGTACCACGATTCCGTACACCAGCGCGACGAGGCCGATGAGCCCGACGACGTGGCTTAGCGCCCCGTGCGCCGCCAGCAGGTAGCTCCCCGCAAGCGCCGCGAGGCCGAAGGCCATGTAGAGCCACGGCAGGCCTTCGTAGACCGGACGGGAGAGATGGCGGCGCTCCATGCCGGCATCCTAACTTGCCAGCGCGGCGAGGGATACCCCGATGACGCAACGATGCCGCAGTGCGCTATTTCAGGCCGAACAACCCGAGCAGGCGCTCCAGGAGAGACGGCTTCAAGCTCTCGACGCGAAAGTCGGTCTTCTGCTTCGTGTGGCGCTTGAGCTCCGCCACCAGCTCCGCGGGGAGCTTCAGGGTGGAGGTGTCGGCCAGCGTGATGATGTTCGGTTCGGCTTGCATCGTGACGTCCTTCCTGCGGCAGTGTCTGCCGGATGCACGCTACGGACTCGGCTCCTTCGGGGGCGTGTGGAAATTCACAAACTCGCCAACGCTCCCGATTATGTCTGCCGGCATCGCGGATCGCCGCGTGCGCGCCCAGGGCACATATTGGCACTGTGCGTCGAGAATGGAGAATGTCGGGGAACGACGACGTGCGCGGAAAACGACAGCTCAGGCTGTGCCGCCGACCGTGAGCCCCTCGATCTTGAGTGTCGGCTGGCCCACGCCGACCGGCACGCTCTGCCCTTCCTTGCCGCACGTGCCGACTCCCTCGTCGAGCTTGAGATCATTGCCCACCATGGTGACGCGCGTCAGCACATCAGGCCCGTTGCCGATGAGCGTTGCGCCCTTCAACGGCGCGGTGACGCGTCCGTTCTCGATGGCGTAGGCCTCGCTCGCGGAGAACACAAACTTCCCCGAGGTGATGTCCACCTGTCCGCCGCCGAAATTGACGGCGTAGATGCCGTTTGCAACGGAGCGGATGATCTCCTGGGGATCGTGCGGACCCGGACGCATGTAGGTATTGGTCATGCGCGGCAGCGTCATGTGCGCAAACGACTCCC
>JASHQW010000406.1 GCA_030038875.1 Gammaproteobacteria bacterium
CATCACCATGCACTCGCAGACCGAGTCGCTCTCCGAGCAGGACATGGCGGACGTCGCCGCCTATCTCGCCGGGAAACCCCTCGCCTCGAGCGGCAAAACGGCGGGCCCGGTGCCCCAGGCGGCGCAGCTGTGCGTCTCGTGCCACGGCCAGGACGGCGTCGCGGTGGCGCCGATCTACCCCTCGCTCGCCGGACAGCACGAGGACTACATCGTGCGCGCGCTCAACGAGTACAAGCATGGCGGGCGCAAGAACCCGGTCATGAAGGGATTCGCGGCCAATCTCAAGGACGAGGACATTGCGCAGATCGCGGCCTACTTCTCCGGCCTCACCCCCTCTCTCGGCACCGAGCCGCGCCCCTACACGCGCCTCAGCGCCGAGTGATCCTCAAGCGGGCTCCGCGCCTGAGGGGGCGGGCAGCCGTCCGCCCGGGAACTTTCCTTGAGCTTGGCGTTTCCAAATTTCCTGCTCCCGGCGCGCAATTGAGCGATGAAGGGCCTTAAGACTCCGTTAAGCCCGCCCTTCTATCGTTCGCCCGAGGAGCAGTTTTCCCTTTTTGAGGAGCCGTCCATGCGTTTCTTTTCGTTTGTCAGCAAACCGCTCGTCATCGCGATGCTGGGAGCCGCCACCGTCGCCGTGCCGGTCGGGGCGCTGTACTTCTCCGGTGCCGCGCACGCCGCCGCCAGCAGCGCGGCGCAGAGCCCCGTAGCCCCCGCGCCCGCGGCCAGCCCAGCCGCCGTGAACCCCGTCGCGGCGCTGCCGGATTTCAGCGGCATGGTGCAGAGGTACGGGCCGGCGGTCGTGAATATCACGGTCACGACCAAGGTGACAGCCTCCTACAACCAGGCGGATGAGGGCGACGAAGGCGACGGCGGCGACGAAAACGGAGGCAACGGGGGTAATGGCAACCCCTTCGGGCCCAACAGCCCGTTCGCGCCGTTCTTCCGCGGCTTCGGTTTCCAGATGCCGCGCCCGCAGCCGATGCACGGCGAAGGCTCCGGCTTCATCATCCGCCCGGACGGCCTGATCATGACCAACGCGCACGTGGTGAAGGGTGCGAGCGAGGTGACGGTGCGCCTCACCGACCGCCGCGAATATCCCGCCAAGGTGGTCGGCATCGACACACGTTCGGACATCGCGCTGGTCAAGATCAACGCCAGCAATCTTCCCACCGTGAAGATCGGCGACTCGCGTACCCTCAAAGTCGGCGAATGGGTGCTCGCGATCGGCGCACCGTTCGGCTTCGATAACAGCGCCACCGCCGGGATCGTGAGCGCCAAGAACCGGCCGCTCGGCGGCGACGCCATGCCCTTCATCCAGACCGATGTGCCGATCAACCCCGGCAATTCCGGCGGGCCGCTCTTCAACATGCGCGGTGAGGTCGTCGGCATCAACTCGCAGATCTACAGCCGCAGCGGCGGCTATCAGGGCGTGTCCTTCTCGATCCCGATCGATGCGGCCATGAAGGTCGGCAATCAGCTCGAGGCCACCGGGCACGTCACCCGCGGCAAGCTCGGCGTCGTGATTCAGAACGTCACCCAGGACCTCGCCGACTCGTTCGGGCTGCCGCAGCCCGAGGGCGCGCTGGTCTCGAGCGTCGAGAAGGGCGGGCCGGCGGCTCGCGCCGGCATCGAAGCGGGCGATGTCATCCTCAAGCTCGACGGCGAGCCGATCGAGAGCACGGCCGAGCTGTCGGAGAAAATCGCGGAGCTCGGTCCGGGCGCCACGGCGGATCTCGAGCTCTGGCACAACCACGCTGCGCGCAAGCTGAGCGTGAAGCTCGGCACGCTGGAGGAGCAGCCCACGGCGCGCAACCAGGAGAGCCATCACGAGGGCGGCAAGCTCGGGCTCGCGGTGCGCCCGCTCACGGGCGATGAGCAGCGCGAGGGGAACGTGCAGGGCGGGCTCCTGGTCGAGCGGGCGTCGGGCCCCGCGGCCGAGGCCGGCATTCAGCCCGGCGATATCGTGCTCGCGGCCAATGGCGCCCCGGTGTCGAGTGAGTCGGCGCTGAAGAGCGCGATCGAGAATTCCAAGGGCCACATCGCGCTTCTCATCCAGCGCGGCGACGCGCGCATCTTCGTGCCGGTGCGGGTGGGCTAGGAAAACACCTCGGGCCCCGGGGCTGCGAAGGGCCCCGGGGCGCCGGCCGCTCAGCGCGGGACAGATCCTCCGTTGGCGACCATCGCCGCCACGAGCTCGTTCACCGGCATGGCCTCGAGGGCCGCCGGTTTTGCGAACAGCGTCTTCACCCGCTCGGCCTGCCTGGGCGGGAAATGCGCCTCCACGGCGGCCTCGAACTTCCTCACCAGCACCGGCATGCCCTCGGTGCGGCGCTTCCTGTGGCCGATGGGGAAGTCGACCTGTATGCGCGGGGTGTGGCTGCCGTCGCGGAAGAAGACCTGCACGGCGTTGCCGATGTAGCGCTTGGCCGGAGCGTAGTACTCCTCGGTGAACTTCGGATTCTCGCGCACCTGCATCTTCGCCCGCAGCGCATCGATGCGCGGATCGGACGCCACCGCGTCCTCGTAGTCCGCGGCGCTGAGGCGCCCGAAGATGAGCGGGATCGCCACCATGTACTGGATGCAGTGGTCGCGGTCGGCGGGGTTTGCGAGCGGGCCCGTCTTGTCGATGATGCGCACGCCCGGCTCCTGCGTCTCTATGACGACGCGCTCGATGTCGGCAACGCGCTCGCGCACCGCCGCGTGCAGCGTCATCGCAGCCTCGACCGCCGTCTGCGCGTGAAACTCCGCCGGGTAGGAGATCTTGAAGAGCACGTTCTCCATCACGTAAGAGCCGAAGGGCTGCGGCAGCGAGAGGGGCCTGCCCTTGAAGAGCACGTCGCAGAATCCCCAGGTCTTCGCCGACAGCGCCGACGGGTAGCCCATCTCGCCGGTGAGCGCGATGAGGGCGAGGCGCACCGCGCGGCTCGTGGCATCGCCGGCCGCCCAGCTCTTGCGCGAGCCGGTGTTGGGCGCGTGGCGGTAGGTGCGCAGCGCCCCGCCGTCGATCCAGGCGTTCGAGACCGCGTTCACGACCTGCTCGAGGCTCCCGCCGAGCATCGCGGTCACCACGGCCGTGGAGGCCACCCGCACCAGCAGCACGTGATCGAGCCCGACGCGATTGAAGCTGTTCTCGAGCGCCAGCACGCCCTGGATCTCGTGCGCCTTGATCATCGCGCTGAGCACGTCGCGCACCGTGGGCGGCGCCTCACCCCGCATGACCGCGAGCCGCGCGCGGTAATCGGCCACCGCGAGGATGCCACCCAGGTTATCGGACGGATGGCCCCACTCGGCGGCCAGCCAGGTGTCGTTGAAGTCGAGCCAGCGGATCATGGCGCCGATGTTGAAGGCGGCCTGCACGGGGTCGAGCTCGTAGGAAGTGCCCGGCACGCGCGCTCCGCCCGCCATCACCGCTCCCGGGACGACGGGGCCTAAGAGCCTGCGGCACGCCGGGTACTTGAGCGCCTGGAAGCCGCAGGCCAGAGTGTCCATCAGGCAGTAGCGCGCCGTCGAATAGGCGGCGTCGCTCGCGATGGAGAAATTCCGCGCGTACTCGGCGACGGCGGTGAGCGCGGCGTCGAAGGCCGGGCGCTCGGCGGA
Source organism: Gammaproteobacteria bacterium (assembly GCA_030038875.1). GTDB lineage: Bacteria > Pseudomonadota > Gammaproteobacteria > Steroidobacterales > Steroidobacteraceae > 13-2-20CM-66-19. The sequence continues at coordinate 3,598 of JASHQW010000406.1, forward strand.
CTTCACATCGTGGGTGGACATGACGGTCTGGCGCCCGCGTTCAGCGGCGCTGCTCGATGGGGACGAACTTGAGGTTCTCGGGACCGGTGTAGTTGGCGGCCGGCCGGATGATCTTGCCGTCGGCGCGCTGCTCGATGACGTGCGCCGACCAGCCGGTCGTGCGCGCGATGACGAACAGCGGCGTGAACATCTCGGTCGGTATGCCCATCATGTTGTAGGCGACCGCCGAGAACCAGTCGAGGTTGGCGAACATTTTCTTGGTCTCGCGCATCACCGCCTCGATGCGGTCGGCGATCTCGAAGCGGCGCAGATCGCCGGCCGCGCCCGCGAGCCGCCGTGCCACTTCCTTGATCACTTCGTTGCGCGGATCGGCGATGGTGTATACGGGGTGGCCGAAGCCGATGATGACCTCCTTGTTCGCGACGCGCGCGCGGATGTCGGCCTCGGCCTGGTCCGCGTTCTCGTAACGCTGCTGGATGACGAGCGCGGTCTCGTTGGCGCCGCCGTGCTTCGGTCCCCGCAGCGCGCCGATCGCGCCGGCGATCGCGGAGTAGAGGTCCGAGCCCGTGCCGGCGATGACGCGCGCGGCGAAGGTCGAGGCGTTGAACTCGTGCTCGGCGTACAGGATGAGCGAGGTGTGCATCGCCCGCACCCAGTCCGCGGGCGGTGGGCGCCGGTGCAGCAGGTGCAGGAAATGCGCTCCGATCGAGTCGTCGCCGGTCTCGGTGTGGATGCGCTCGCCCGAGTGGCTGAAGTGATACCAGTAGGTGAGCATCGAGCCCAAGGAGGCGATCAGGCGGTCGGCGATCTCGCGCGCGCCGGCCGCGAGGTGCTCGTCCTTCTCGGGCAGCACGCATCCGAGGGCCGACACGCCGGTACGGAGCACGTCCATGGGATGCGCCGCGGCCGGCAGGGCCTCGAGCACGGTGCGCACCGCCGCCGGCAGCCCGCGCAGCGCCTTCAAGCGCGCCTTGTAGCCGGCGAGCTCGGCGCTGTTGGGGAGCTTGCCGTGGATAAGCAGGAACGCGATCTCCTCAAACTCGCACTTCTCGGCGATCTCGAGGATGTCGTAGCCGCGGTAATGCAGGTCGTTGCCCGTGCGCCCGACCGTGCAGAGCGCGGTATTGCCGGCCAGCACACCGGAGAGCGCCACGGACTTCTTGGACTTGAGCGGGGTGGGGTCGTTCATGGCTTACTTTCCGAACAGCTCGTCGAGCTTCCTCTCGTACTCGTGATAGCCGAGCACCTCGTAAAGCTCGGCGCGCGTCTGCATGTAGGGCACGACGCTCCTCTGCGTACCCTCGCGGCGGATCGCCCCGTACACCACCTCGTGGGCCTTGGCAGCGGCACGGAACGCCGACAGCGGGTAGAGCACGAGGCGCACCCCGGCAGCGCCGAGCTCGGCGAGCGTGAAGAGCGGCGTCTGGCCGAACTCGGTGATGTTGGCGAGCAGCGGCACGCGCGCTGCGTCCGCGAACTGCCGGTACTCCTCCAGCGTCTTGAGCGCCTCGGCGAAGATCATGTCGGCGCCGGCGGCGACGTAGGCGCTGGCGCGCTCGAGCGCGGCCTCGAGGCCCTCGACCGCGAGCGCATCGGTGCGCGCCATGATGACGAAGGCCGGATCGGTGCGCGCATCGACCGCCGCCTTCAGGCGGTCGACCATCTCGCCAGCCGCGACCAGGGCCTTGCCGGGGCGGTGGCCGCAGCGCTTGGCGGACATCTGGTCCTCGAGATGCATGCCGGCGGCCCCGGCGCGGGTGAGATCGCGGCACGTGCGGGCGATGTTGAAGGCGCTGCCGAAACCGGTGTCGGCGTCGACCAGGAGCGGCAGCTGGCACTTGCCGGTGATGCGCCGCACGTCCTCGCAGACATCGTTGAGCGTCGTGACCCCGAGATCCGGCAACCCGAAGGAGGCGTTGGCGACCCCGGCGCCCGAGAGATAGATGGCGCGAAAACCGGCGCGCTCGGCGAGCAGCGCCGCGTAGGCGTTGATCGTGCCGACGATCTGCAGCGGGCGTTCCGCCTCGACGGCGGCCCGCAGGCGCGCTCCAGCGGTGGGTGCTCGATCCGACATGGGCGACCTCGAAGGGGGACAGACATTCTATACGCGCGCCGCATAGGCCGGCCAGCCGCGGCGGATACTTACTCGCCGGTAAGTTTCAGCCGATGCGCACCAGGGTGCGTCCCGTGACGCGCCCGGCGAGGTAGTCGGGGAAGGCCTGCGGGAGGTCGGCGAAATCGATGGTGCGCGTGACGATGCGCGCGAGATGCCGGGGCTTGAGGTCGGTCGCGATGCGCTGCCACACCGCGAGTCGCCACTCCCGGCGGGTCGCCGAGGAATTGATGCCGAGGAGCGCCACCCCCCGCAGGATGAACGGCATCACGGTCGTCTTGAGCTCGGGCGAGCTCGCGAGCCCGATACTGGCTATGTTGCCCCAGAAATCCACCGTGCGCGTGAGCCAGGTGAGCACCTCGCCGCCGAGATTGTCGATCGCGCCGCCGAAGCGGGCCGCTTCGAGAGGCCGGCTGCCCAGGTCGAGGCTCTTGCGGTCGAGCACCTCGGAGGCGCCTAGCGCCTTCAAGTACTCGGTGGCATCGGCCTTGCCGCTCACCGCGATCACCCGGTAGCCGCGCGTCGCGAGCATGTCGACGGCGACGCTGCCCACGCCCCCGGTCGCGCCCGTGACGGCGATCGGACCCCCGCCGGGCGTCTGCCCGTTCTGCTCCATGCGGTGAATGGCGAGCGCCGCGGTGAAGCCCGCGGTGCCGAGCGACATGGCGGTCTGGGGGTCGAGCCCGGCGGGCATCGGGATCACCCAGTCGCCCGGGACGCGTGCGAACTGCGCGAAGCCCCCGTCGTGGGTCTCGGAGAGCCCGCTGCCGGTCACCAGCACCGCATCGCCCGGCTTGAAGCGCGCATCGCTCGAGCTCTCGACGGCGCCGGCGAGATCGATGCCGCCCACCAGCGGGTAGCGGCGCAGGATCTTGCCGGCGCCGGTGGCGGCGAGCGCGTCCTTATAGTTGATATCCGAGCAGGCGACGCGGATCACGACCTCGCCCTCGCCGAGGTCATCGAGCGTGAGATCCTCGAAGCGTGC
>JASHQW010000407.1 GCA_030038875.1 Gammaproteobacteria bacterium
GCGGCGGCGCCTCGGCCACGGCGAGCGCCTCGGCGAGCGCGTCGATCGGCAGCGAGACCGGCGGCGCACCGGGCGCGCGCACGCACACCGTATCCTCCTCGAGGAGCGCCACGGCCTGACCGGGGTTGGTCGGCAGCAGCTCGCTGTCGGCGTACACGCAGTCGGGCTCGAGACCCGCGGCGCGCAGCGCCGCGAGCCACTGGTCCATGAGCGCACGCGCCACGACGGCGACCGGCGTGCGGTGCGAGTCGGCGGCGCGCTTGCCGAGCGCGAAGTGCAGCTCGTCGATGTTGTCTGCGAGCTGCTCCTCGAGCGCGTAGGGGACGAGCTGCTGCGGCTTGACGCCGCTCTTTGCCGGCAGCTCGGGCTCCGCCAGCAGCACGTCGGTTCCCGACACGATGGCGCACACACGGCGTCCGGCCGCGGCGGCAGCCGCGTCGGCGAGCGCTCCGCTCTCAGTGGCGGCCAGCGGCGCGCCGGCGGCGCTCGCGATGAGCCACGTGGCCGGCTCCTCCGGCGTACGCGGCAGACGCAGCAGCAGCCAGTCAGCCATGTGCGGGCGACCCCCTCAATCCGCCGTGTAGCTGCGCAGGATGGGACGCACCTGGCCCGTGGGATCCTGCAATAGAAGACTGTACAAGTTGAATTCGGTGCTGCCAATAGTGATGAGACTCGTCAGTCGGAAGTAACTCGAGGTCATCTGCAGCTTGGTGGAGATCTTGCTCCAGGTCGCGGAATCCGCCGCCGCCTGGTAATCGCTCAATGCCGGGAAGCAGCCGGCGGCGGCCGCGCGGTTCTTGGCGAGCCCCTGGACGTCGCTCGAGAAGTCGCCGTGCCCGAGGAACGCATCGAGCACCAGTGCCTTGGCGGTGCAGACATTGAGCTTGACGCCGTAGGGCAGGGCGGTCACGTAGGGCGCGAGCGCCACGTAGCGGTCGCGGCCGAAGCCGGGCAGCGCAAGCAGCTCGCTGGCATTCGTGATGTAGCGGTTGGGCGTGCGGTAGGGCGGCGTCTGGCCCATGTAGACGCTGTCCTCGGCGCCGTCGGGAACGGACGGCACGATGTCGCGGTCGATCCAGTCGACCATGTAGCCGGCCCACTTCGGCTCGAGCCCGAGCATCATCAGCAGCTGTTGGAATGCGGCCACCTGCACCGGATCGGGCGTGCCGTCCTGCTGCACCAGGTTGTTGAGGTTGAAGCGCGCCTGCATGTCCTCGAGCTGCGCGGCGAGCATCACGCCCGGAACGACCTCGACGGGCCCGACCGGCTGCGCCCAGCCCTCGGAGGCGTAGGTATGCTGCGGATCGGCTTGCTGCGCCAGGCGCAGTCCGTACGCCGCGAGCGCTTCCGCGCCCTGCTGCACCAGCAGCGCCTGATCGAACGCGTAGGTCGCGGCGCCGCGCCTGAACGTCATGGCGTTCTCATAGGCGATCGCGGCGGCGAGGATCGTGCCGAGCGCGACCAGGAGGATCGCCACGAGCAGCGCGACGCCGCGCTGCGCCCGCGGCGGTGAGCAGTCGCGCAACCTCAGGCGGCGGGGCGTGGTGCCTGGCATCAGCCTGCGATCTCGAAGATGCGCACGATCTTGCCGAAGTCCTCGGTGTCGATCGTGACGCGCACGGCGATCGGCCGGATACGCAGGTTGCTCTCGAGCGCCTGCGCGCCGGCCACGGTGGCCGGCGGCCACTGCGGCTGCCAGGTGTGGGTGAGATCGAGGTACTCGAAGGTCACCGACTTCACTTTCTTCAGCAGCTCGCGCCGCGCGGTGGTGCTCGAGAGCGTCGGGTCCAGCACGTACCAGTACTCGCGCCGCAGCGTGCCGTTCTCGAAAAAGTACGCGACGCGCTGCTCGGCAGGGCGCTGCAGGCCGGTGGGATTCGCCCAGCCGGCGCGCGTCAGGGCGACGAGCGGCGGCGTGCCGCTGGTCGTCAAGGTCGACACCGAGCTGCTCCCGCTGCCGAGCGAGGACACGAAACCGGACGACTGCGTCCCGCCCGGGCTGCCCTGCAGGGCGGGTTGGGAGGGCTCGTCGCCGATCGGCTGGCGCACCGGGCGCGGCGTCAGCTGCACAAAGTCCTGCTCGAGGACGCGCACGGCGGTTTGCAGCTCGATGAGCCGCGCCTGCTTCTCCTTGAGGGCCGCGCGCGTGGTGATCGCCTGGCTGATGGCGCCATAGCCCATCGCGAACATGAGGGCGGCGATGAAGAGCGCCACCAGGACCTCGAGCAGCGTGAAGCCCGCGGCCCGGCGGCGCGCGTTGCGTGGGTTCCTGAGACCGCCGTGACTCATGGCGAGCCCGGGGGCTGCGTCGGCTGGGTGGTGGACGGCGGTACCGGCGTCTGGGGCGTGGGGGCTGACACTCCACGGGAGACACCGGGGAGCACTCCCGGAGTGGTCGCGGGCGTTCCGCCGGCGGCGTTCGAGCCCGGGGCGAGAAGCTGCGCGCCCCAGTTGGGGAGGTCGCCGCGTGGCAGTCCCACCGCGTCCCCCGAGAGGCCGCTCAGGGTCGCGTACCAGCCGCGGTCGCTGTCGGAGCTCTCGAGATCCGCGGGACGGACGCTGACATCCATGCGCACCATCCCGGGCACCTGCGTGGTGTTGACCTCCTGTTGCCAATGCCACTTGCGCCCGGCGAAGTCCGTGTCGCCGTCGGTCTTGCCCGGCGCGGGCAGCTGCCCGCTGATGCGCACCGTCGCGATCTGATTGAGGGCCACCCAGTTGGCGAAAGTCTTGTCGCGCAGGTACGAGACCGTATCCGCAGACGAGGTGAGCGTGCCGAGGACCGCGGCCATCCCAACGGTGACGATGGCGAGCGCCACCAGCACTTCGATCAGGGTGAAGCCGCGCCGAGCGCGCGCCAGGGCGCACCTCATGGCGTGCGTGCCTCCACCAGCGGCTGCTCGACGACCTGTCCCGTGTCGTCCTGCGCGAGCGTGACGCTGCGCAATCCCGCGTCGCGCTCGAGGCTCACGGAGAACTGCGTGAGGTCGCCGTCGGAGAAGATCATCACCTGCGGCGTCTTGTCGTGTGCGTCCGCGGGGCGGCGCAGCACCACCGGGCGGGTCTCGACGACCAGCTTCACTCCCAGTCCGTCGGGGAGCTTGCGCGCGCCGAGCGCCTCGTCCTCGAATACGCTGCGCCACTGCCCGAGCTGCGCGTCGTAGACAAGGAACTCGTACCCGTCCTCCTGGAAGAGGATCCCGTACTCACGCGTCTGCAGCTCGGCCTGCTCGCGCGCGTAGTTGATGAGCGCGTACAGCCGGTCGCTCTCGCGCTGCAGATCGGGGTCGCGCCCCGTAAGGCTCACCGTGAGCAGGATGCCGGCCGACACCACGCCGATGATCAGCACGACCACCAGCAGTTCGATCAGGGTGAAGCCGGCGTCTGCAGGGCGCCGCGCGCGCCGCAGGGGCCGCGGTGGGCTACTGGTTGAGGTTCCAGTTGCAGATGTCGGCATTGATGCCGTCGCCGCCCGGCTGGCCGTCGGCGCCCAGGGAACACAGGTCGTACGCCTTGCCGTGCGTGCCCGGAAAGACGAACACGTAGTCGTTCCCCCAGGGGTCCTTGCTGATGCGCTCGATATAGCCGCCGGCCTTCCAGTTCTTGATCGTAGGATCGGTCGGTTGCGTCGTGAGCGCGGCGAGTCCCTGCTCATTGGTCGGGTACTTGGAGTTGTCCATGTAGTACATGGTCAACGCCGTCTCGAGGCTCTGAATGTCCTCCTTGGCCTTGGCCACCTTGGCGTCATCGACCCGCTTCATCACGCTCGGGACGATCACCGCCGCGAGCAGCCCGATAATGATCACGACCACCATGATCTCGATGAGGGTGAAGCCGCGCGTCGGGGCGTACCGGCGGCTGTGGTGTCTGCTAACCTCGGGGAGCATGTCATTCATACGTCGCGCTCGCGGGCGGTGCGGCCGCCGGTTGAAAAGCGGGTCGGATCATAACAAATGGGGTGAGCTTACCCTGTGAACTGCGTGCCCCGAGTGCTCCGGGCGCTCAATTGCGACGCCGGCTACGGGCGCACGCTGCTCGCGGCCTGCGCGTTGCTCCTCCTGATCGCGCTGAGCGGCGAGCAGGGTCGCGCCTGGCTGCGCTACGACCGTGTGGCGCTCCAGAGCGGCGAGCTCTGGCGGCTCGTGACGGCGCACCTGGTTCATCTCGACCTGCACCACGCCCTGCTCAACTGTCTGGGACTCCTCCTCGTGTGGGCCCTGTTCGCCCGCGATTACACGCCGCGACAGTGGCTCGCCATCCTGCTCGGCTCGATTGCCGTGATCGATGCAGGGCTCGTGCTGTGGGATTCGACTCTGCGCTGGTACGTCGGTTCCTCGGGAGCGCTGCATGGCGTCATGGCTGCCGGAGCCCTCGCGCACCTGCGCCGCGGCGAGCGCGACGGCTGGCTGCTGGCGGCGTTCCTGGCCGCTAAGCTTCTCTGGGAGCAGGCGGTCGGCGCACTGCCGCTCTCCGGCAGCGACCCTGTGGTCGTGGATGCACACCTGTTCGGCGCCGCCGGCGGGCTCGCGGCCGCGGCATTCCTGAAGCGCGCGCCCGGGCCGGTATAATTTTCGCACTCACAGGGGGCATGGGGTCGCCATGGCGTTTGCGTTCGTCTTTCCTGGACAGGGCTCGCAGTCGGTCGGCATGCTCGGGGCGCTCGCCGCGACGGAGGCCACCGTGCGTACCACCTTCGATGAGGCCTCGGCAGTTCTCGGCTACGACCTGTGGAAGCTCGTGAGCGAGGGTCCCGAGGAAGAGCTCAGTTCGACGGCGCGCACGCAGCCGGCGCTGCTTGCTGCTGGCGTCGCGACCTGGCGCTGCTGGCGCGCACGCGGCGGCACGGAGCCGGCGATCGTCTCCGGGCACAGCCTCGGTGAGTTCACGGCCCTGGTGTGTGCCGAGAGCCTCGACTTCCGCGCCGCCGTCGCCCTGGTGCGCTTCCGCGGCGAAGTGATGCAGGAGGCCGTTCCGGCCGGCAGCGGCGCCATGGCGGCGATCCTGGGTCTCGAGGACGCCGCGGTCGAGGCGGCGTGTCGCGAGGCAGCCGCAGGCGGGGGCGCAGGCTCGGTGGTGGAGGCCGCGAATTTCAACTCGCCGGGACAGGTGGTAATCGCCGGCGAGAGCGGGGCGGTCGAGCGCGCCATCGCGGCCGCCAAGGCGCGCGGTGCCAAGCGTGCCGTCACGTTGCCGGTGAGTGTGCCGTCGCACAGCGCCCTCATGCGTGGGGCGGCCGAGCGGCTGCGCGGGCGGCTGTCGGCGGTGGGCGTGAAGCCCCCGCGCATCCGCTACGTGAGCGCGGTCGATGCGGCGCCGCACGCTGAACCCGCCGAGATCCGTGACCTCCTGGTGCGGCAGCTGTCGAGCCCCGTGCGCTGGACCGACACGGTGCGCGCGATCATCGCAACGGGCGTGGAGGAGATCATCGAGTGCGGCCCGGGGCGGGTGCTGACCGGGCTCAACCGCCGCATCGAGCGGCGCGCCGGGCTCGAGTTCCTGGCGCTCGAGGATCCGGACTCGCTGGATACGGCGCTGAGTGCAACCCGTGAGGGCAGCCATGCTTGAGAAGGAAGTTGCGCTGGTGACGGGGGCCTCGCGCGGGATCGGACACGCGATCGCGCTGGCGCTCGCCAGGGCCGGCGCCCGCGTGATCGGTACCGCGACGAGCGCCGAAGGGGCCGCGAAATTCACCGCGGCGCTTGCGTCGCACGGATACAACGGCCGCGGCGTGGTGCTGGACGCGGGCGAGGGCGCCTCGATCGATGCGCTCATCGCCGGCCTCGAGTCCGCCGGCGAGCTGCCGACGATCCTCGTCAACAACGCGGCGATCACCCGCGACATGCTGCTCGTGCGCATGAAGCAGGAGGACTGGGACCGCGTGATCGCGACCAATCTCACCTCGGTATTCCGCCTCTCCAAGGCCTGTATCAGACGGATGATGAAGGAGCGGCGCGGCCGCATCGTCAATCTCACCTCGGTAGTGGGCCTCACCGGCAACCCCGGACAGGCGAATTACGCGGCCGCCAAGGCGGGGCTCCTCGGCCTCACCAAGTCGCTCGCCCAGGAGCTCGCCTCGCGCGGCATCACCGTGAACGCGGTCGCGCCCGGCTTCATCGACACGGACATGACGCGTGCGCTGAGCGATGAGCAGCGCGCGGCGCTCCTCACCCGGGTGCCGCTCGGGCGGCTCGGAACTCCCGAGGACATCGCGGCCGCGGTGCTGTTCCTCGTGTCCCCGCACGCCGCCTACATCACCGGCGAGACGCTCCACGTGAACGGCGGGATGTACATGCCCTGAGAGCCGTTGGCTCGACGCCACAGCCGCGCCGGCGCCGGGGCTCGCCGGCGCCGGGCTCAAGCGAAGTTTCACCAGTAAAAACAACCACTCGCGCAGCGGCGCGCCGAGTGGCACCCCGGGGGGTGTTCCCCTACAATACCGCGCCCGCTGTCCGGCTATAGTCCGCCGGCGGGCAGCTTTTGAGCCCTGAAAGTCAAGCCTAAAAAGGACCAACCGCTAATGAGCACAGTCGAGCAGCAGGTTAAAGCCATCGTTGCCGAACAGCTGGGCGTCAAACAGGAACAGGTCACGAACGACGCTTCGTTCGTCGATGATCTGGGAGCCGACTCACTCGACACGGTCGAGCTGGTGATGGCCCTTGAGGAGGAGTTCGAGATCGAGATCCCGGACGAGGACGCCGAGAAGATCACCACCGTTCACCAGGCCATCGACTACATCAACGAGCGCCGCGCCAAGTCCTGATCGTCAGCGCGCGCACATACAGGAGTCGTGTGAGCAAGCGCCGCGTCGTCGTGACGGGTCTTGGAATCGTGTCGCCCGTCGGCAGCACGATCCAGTCGGCGTGGGACGCCATCCTGCGGGGTGAGAGCGGCATCGGCCCGGTGACGCGCTTCGACGTGTCGGCATTTCCGGTGCGCTTCGGCGGCCAGGTGCGCGACTTCGACGTCGGCCAGTATCTCGCGCCGAAGGAAGCGCGCCGCATGGACGAGTTCATGCACTACGGCGTCGCCGCCGGCGTGCAGGCCGTCGCTGATTCCGGCATCGATTTCAGCAAGGCCGACCCGACCCGCTGCGGCGCGGTGTGCGGCGCCGGCATCGGCGGACTCTGGACGATCGAGGAAGAGTTCAGCGAATACCTCAAGGCCCAGAGCCCGCGCAAGATCTCACCGTTCTTCGTGCCTGCGACCATCATCAACATGATCGCGGGCCACCTCTCGATCCGTTACGGACTGAAGGGCCCGAATCTCGGCGTGGTGACCGCCTGCACCACCTCGACGCACGCGATCGGGCTCGGCATGCGCGCCATCCAGTACGGCGATGCGGACGTGATCGTGGCGGGCGGCGGCGAGATGGCTACGACCCGCTGCGGACTCGGGAGCTTCGGCCAGGCGAAGGCGCTCTCGACCCGCAACGAGGCACCCGCCGAGGCGAGCCGGCCCTGGGACAAGGACCGCGACGGTTTCGTGCTGAGCGACGGCGGAGGCGCGGTGCTGCTCGAGGAGCTCGAGCACGCGCGCGGGCGCGGCGCCCACATCTATGCGGAGCTGGTCGGCTTTGGCATGAGCGGCGATGCCTTTCACATCACCGCGCCTCCGGAGGACGGGGAGGGTGCCATGATCGCCATGCGCAACGCGCTGCGCGACGCGCAGCTGAATCCCGAGCAGGTGCAGTACATCAACGCGCACGCCACTTCGACACCGCTCGGCGACAAGGCGGAGACGGTGGCCTTGAAGCGCGCCTTCGGCGAGCACGCGAAGCGCGTCGCCGTCAGCTCCACCAAGTCGATGACGGGACACCTGCTCGGCGCCGCGGGGGTGGTCGAGGCGATCTTCTCGGTGCTCGCGATCCGCGACGGCGTGGCGCCGCCCACCATCAACTACCGCACCCCGGACCCGGAGTGCGACCTCGACTACGTGCCGAACAGCGCGCGGCG
>JASHQW010000408.1 GCA_030038875.1 Gammaproteobacteria bacterium
CGGCCGACTGAGCGGGTAGTCCCATGGCGGCGAGCTATCTCATCACCGGAGGCGCCGGCTTTCTCGGCATCAACCTGTGCCGCTACCTCCTGGCACGGGGCGAGCGCGTGCGCTCGCTCGACATCGCGGCATTTCAGTATCCGGAGCGCTCGCGGGTCGAGGTCATCGATGGAGACGTGCGTGACCCGCGCGCCGTCGAGCGCGCGATGAGCGGCGTCGACATTGTGGTGCACGCGGCCGCGGCGCTGCCGCTCGCTGCGCGCGAGGAGATCCTCTCGACCGCCGTCCAGGGCACCGCGCTGCTGCTCAAAGCCGCCGCGGCCCACGGCATGCGGCGCTTCATTTTCATCTCCTCCACCGCGGTCTACGGCATCCCCGACCACCATCCGCTGCTCGAGAGCGACCGGCTGCAGGGGGTCGGACCCTACGGCGAATCCAAGATCCAGGCGGAAGCACTCTGCGTCAGCGCCCGCGCGGACGGGCTGTGCGTCAGCATTCTGCGGCCGAAGAGCTTCGTCGGCCCGGAGCGCCTCGGCGCCTTCGAGCTGCTCTACAGCTGGGCGCAGGCGGGCAGAAATTTCCCGGTGCTGGGTCCGGGCAACAACCGCTATCAGCTGCTCGACGTCGAGGACCTGTGCCGCGCCATCGAGCTGTGCGCGAGTGCCACCCCGGCGCAGGCCAACGACACCTTCAACGTGGGCGCGGCGGATTTCGGCACCATGCGCGAGAACTTCCAGGCGGTGCTCGACCGCGCCGGACACGGCGCGCACGTGGTGTCGCTGCCGGCCAAACCCGCCATCCTGCTGCTGCGGCTGGCAGAAGCTCTGCGACTCTCGCCGCTCTACCGCTGGATCTACGCAACCGCATCGCAGGAGAGCTTCGTCTCGGTCTCGAAGATCGAGATCCGCCTGGGGTTTCGCCCCCGCTATTCCAATCGCGAGGCCCTCATCCGCAACTACGACTGGTACGTTGCCCATCGGCAGGAGCTCGGCACGGCAACCGGCACCACGCACCGCGTGCCCTGGAAGAAGGGAGTACTCCGTCTTGTCGAACATCTCTTCTGAGCTCAGCGAGCGCCGCGGCAGCGCCCGTCTCGCGGCGGCGCTCGAGAGCCTGCGGCCCTATCAGTGGCTGAAGAACACGCTGGTCTTCGTGCCGCTCGCCGCCGCCCATCGCCTCGGGGAGCCGCCGCTGCTGCTACGTGCGCTGCAGGCCTTCGCCGCCTTCAGCCTGTGCGCATCCGCCGTGTATCTGCTCAATGACCTGTGGGACGCAGCGGCGGACCGCATGCATCCCCACAAGCGTCTGCGGCCGATCGCCTCCGGGCGGCTGCCCCGCTCCGCAGCCCTCGTGCTCGCGGCCGCTCTGCTCGCCGCCACGCTGGCCGCCGCCTGGCCGCTCGGCGCCGCGGCCGGAGCCGCGCTCGGCGCTTATCTCGCGCTGATGCTTGCCTACACGCTGCGCCTCAAGGCAATCGTGCTGCTCGATGCACTCACTCTGGCCGGCGGATACGCGCTGCGAGTCCTCGGCGGCGGGCTGGCGGTCGCGATCATCCCGTCGGCGCGGCTGCTCGCGTTCTGCATCTTTCTGTTCTTCAGCCTCGCTCTGGTGAAGCGCTACGCGGAGCTGGCACTGCTGCGCCTGCGCGACGGACCCGCCACTCACGCCCGCGCCTATCTGCTCGAGGATCAGGAATTCATCGTCGCGCTCGGCACCTCCTGCGGGGCGCTGTCGGTGCTCGTGCTCGCGCTCTACATGAGCAGCGAGACCGTTGCGCGGCTCTATTCGCGCGCGGGATTCATCTGGCTCACCTGCGTGCTGCTGCTCTACTGGATCAGCCATATGTGGCTGATGGCGCATCGCGGCCGCATGACCGACGACCCGCTGGTATTCGCGCTCAAGGACCGCATGAGCGCCGCCCTCATCGTGCTGATGGGAGCGACGGCATGGCTCGCGGTCTGAGCCGGCAGGGCCGCGAGACCGCCAGGAGCGCGCGCGCCGCTGTCATGCGCGGCGGCGTTCCCGCCACGTTGTTACTGCTCTCCTGCTCGCTCGCCGGCGAGCCGGACCTGCCGTCGGCCGCAACGCTTGCGGCACAGCATGCCGAGTATGAGGCGGAAGTGCCCAAGACCATCCTCGAGCTGCAGCCGTGGCGCAGCGCGACAAGCGCCCCCATCGCGCGCGCCGATGGCACGCCCGGCAAGGCAACCCTCACCAATCTCAACCCCTACGCGAATTCCTGGTATCTGCTCACGATCGAGTGGCCGGAGGCGGCTGGCGGCGGCGCGGCCTACCACCTGCAAAACCCTTACCCGCTGCTGCAGGCGCTGCGGCTGCGCGCCGCGGATCCACACTCAGTGAGCGTCGTCAACGCCAGCGGTGTCCTCTGCGCGCTCTGGTCCAGCGACGGCCGCGGCGCGCTCGCCGCAGCGAGCGCCTCGGGACTACCTTACGCGCCGCTCTGCAGCGGCGCCCTGTATCTGCGCAATGCGGTTGCCGGACATCACACCTCGCTCGAGCGGATTACGGACTTCCTGCGCGATCATGTCTGGGGTGGCGACCACGTCGTGAACTTCGTCAAACGGGAGTTTTACCGCGACGCGTTCCTGGAGAAAGGCACCGTCAGCGCTGTTCCGGCGGCGGCGCCGGCCACACAGGGGCCGCTGCCGGCAGAGCTCGCGCCGGAGTACCTCGGCCGCGCCACGGTCACCCCGGGCCTGGCAATCGATCTGGGCACGGCCGCGCGCGAGCTGCAGCTCGGGCAATGGTATGCGGTACCGGGGCTCTCGGGAGTGCTCGTGAGCGCCATCGCGCCGCGGTACATCGACGCGCGCTTTCTCGGGCACGAGGCCCATGTCAACGCGCTCGACCCGGTCGAGTTGAGCGCGCTCGCCTACCTCGTCGCGTTCGATACCCGGCTCCTCGAGCTGCATTTCGTTCTCGGAACCGATCACCCGCGGCTCGACTGGTCCGAGCGCCCTCCGCCCTCAGCCTGGGATCCCCGTCTGCCGGGACCCGACGGGGTCGCGAGCGCCGCGCCTCTCGTCACCAACGGCATGGTGAATCCCGCCGATGCGGCGCGCACCGTCGCGACTTTCGCCGGAGGGTTCAAGCGCTCGCACGGCGCATTCCACGTCGGAGCCCTCGCAGAGCGTAATCACGGCAGCCATTACGGCTTCATCGAGCAGGGAGTCATATTCAGCAAGCTGCAGCCAGGCCTGTCGACGGTACTGGTGACGGACGATGGCGCGGTGGATCTCACGACCTGGAGCGCGGCGGACGAGGTACTCCTCCCGCGCCTGCGCGACGTCCGGCAGAACGGCGTGCCGCTCATCGAGTACGATGCGCAGCAGCAGCGCACGGTGCCCGGCGAGCTCGTCGACCTCTGGGGTGCGGGAAACTGGTCCGGCTCGGCCGAAGAGGTGCTGCGCACGCTGCGGGGTGGCCTGTGTGTGCAGCAGCAGGGACGGCAGCGTTATCTCATCTACGGCTATTTCTCCGCCGCCACCCCGTCCGCCATGACGCGCGTATTTCAGGCCTATCAATGTCGCTATGCGATGCTCCTCGACATTAACGCGCTGGAGCACACCTACCTCGCGCTCTACGTGAGCCGCGGCGGCCAGCGTCTGGTCGAGCATCTCGTCGAAGGCATGGAAGAGGTCGATCGCACCGCCGGCAAGGAATTCGCGCCGCGCTTCCTGGCGTTCCCCGATGACCGCGACTTCTTCTACCTGACGACACGCGCGGCGGCCGCGCCATGAGCAGGACCCGCGCTCTTTCTATCCTGTTGCCGCTGCTGCTCTGCAGAGCGGTGGCCGCGCAGACGACCCTGGCCGAGCAGAATGCACTGTTGCTGCGCCAGCTCCAGGAGGTCCACGGCCTGAGCGCCGAGCAGATGGCGCGCATCCGTCAAATCTTCGCGCATTCGGCCATCATCGGTCAGGGCAATCCCGCGATCACGCGCCATCCGGTGACACCCGAGCAGTGCCTCGCGCAGCTCAAGCAACGGGGCATCAACTACGCCAATCCGCGCTTCGAGCGGATCTGCGGCGCGAGGTACATGGCGCCGCTCTATGATCCGGCGACTTCGACAGCCGAGGACGCCAGCGCCTGCATCGACCAGTTCGAATTTCCGGACATACCGTGCGCTTACCCCGTGGTGTGGGTGAAGGCCAGCGAGGCCGCCGAGCTGTGCGCAGCGGAAGGCAAGCGGCTGTGCGATGCGAACGAATGGGAGGACGCCTGTCAGGGCCGTAGCGAGCCGCCCGATTACCGCTTCGATCTCGCAGCAGGCGTGCCGCCCGAGGTGGCGATTCGCCGCATGCGCGAGGCCCATAACCGCGCACACGCGGCGGACAAGCGCTGGAGCTACGGGCCCGCGTACCAAGAAGGGATCTGCGCCACCGGCAGCTTCAAGTCCCCGGGCTGCAACGGCGGCAGCTGGACGCAGTGCGGCTCAAATACCTATCCCGCCGGCGATTTCCCTGCCTGCCACAGTCCGCTCGAAGTCTACGATCTCAACGGCAACGCTGCCGAGCACATGAACCTGCCGCTCAATGTCGGTGAGATGTCGAGCCGCGGCAGCACGACGCTCGGCTACACGGAGATGAAGGGCAGCTGGTTCATCTTCGACACCTACCGCGCGCACGAGGACTGGTGCCGCTGGCGCGCGCCCTACTGGCACGGCTCGCGCGTCATGGACCCGCACAGCCACGCCAATTACCACCTCGGATTTCGCTGCTGCAACACGCTCACCGCGCGGCAGCCGCCGGCCACCGGTATCAGCGCGCCGCCGCCCGCGCCGTCAGCAGATCCCGCAGCGCCGCCAGGCGCTGCGCGAGCTGCGGCCACGGTCCCTCGCCGGTAAGCAAGCGCGCGGGCTCGGCCTCCGCCAGCAGCTCGCGCAACGGGCGCCGCACGCCGTTCAAGTACGCGGTATCGCTCACGAGCCGCACCCCGTGGCTGTAGTCCGCGTAGCGCGCGCCGTGCACGGTGCTGAGCGGCTGGATGGGTGCGCCCACGCCGCGGTGCCAGCCGTAGATGGCGACCTGGCCGGGATTGGTCCACAGCCGGCTGGTGAGCACCAGATCCTTCTTGTCACCGGCGGTGAGCTCTCCCAGCGGCGCGGACAGTGCGGCACGTTGCTCGCCGATCAGCTGGCTGTGCTGCACGAGATAGGCGGTGCTGCGCATCTCCTCTCCGGGCGGCAGCGGCAGCGGCGCGAGCTTCACGGGCGCGGCCGCGTAGATCGCGTCCACCATGTGCGGCGTCGGCAGCTCGAAACCGAAGCGCTGCGCCACACCGAGCGCCGCCTCGAGGCCGAGCGGCACGAACATGAAGTCGCGGTCCGAGCCGACCGCCAGATAATCGGGCAGCACGCATAGCGTGAGCTCGAGGGGGTGCGAGCGGTCCCCGCCGGCGATGCTCACCGGCACCGGATGACGCAGAAACTGCGGCATGTTCCCGGCCAAGAGCTCGGCGCGAATCAACGCATCGCGGGACACGCCCGAGAGCCGCGCGACACGCTGTGCCACTTCGCTTCCCACGGGCGCGGCGTCGGCCCGCGGCGGAATGGCGGCAACCGTGTCCGGGTCGCAAGCTGTGGACGCCCGCGGAGCTTGCGCCGCACGGGTGCTGGTGCCGGCCTCAGCCGCACCGGCGGTCGCGGTGAGCAGTGCGAGGCAGACACCTGCGCAGCGGGCCGCCCTGCGTGCGGCGTTGGGCCGTAACTTCATAGTCTGTATCAGCAAATTACCGGGATGTCGGGGCTTTGACCAGCCGGCGGCGTGTGAGTTTCTGGCGGGCTGCCGGGGCCTTGAAAAGCGGGTCTCAGCGCGCAATATTGGGGTAGAGCTGCGCCGCGACCGCCACCAGCGCGAGCAGTGTGACGGCGAGCACGCCGTAGTCGCTCGCGAGGCCGATGTGCGCCACCGTTGCGGCCGGCACCGGCAGCAGCAGCGCCCGCAACCCATCGATCTGGTACGTGAGCGGATTGAGGTGCGACACCACCTTGAGCCAGCCCGGCATCAGACTCGTCGGATAGATGGCGTTGCTCGCAAAGAATAACGGCATCGTCAATACCTGACCGACGCCCATGAAACGCTCCCGGGTCTTCACGATGCAGGCGACCGACAGCGAGAACGAAGAAAAGACCATCGCACCCAGCAGCACCAGCGCCACCGCGCCGGAGAGATGGAGCGGGCTCCAGCTCAGGCGCACGCCGAGCAGCACCGCGAGCAGCAGCACCACGATCGCCTGTACCAGCGCGCGTGCCCCCCCGCTCAGCGCCTTGCCGAGAACCAGCGCCGTGCGCGGGGCGGGACTGGCGAGGAACTTGTGAATGATGCCGAGATCGCGCTCCCAGATGACGGAGATGCCGTTGAAAATAGCGATGAAGAGCACGCTCTGCGCCAGCACGCCGGGGACCAGGAACGCCAGATAGGATGTGCCGCCCGTATCGATCAGGCGCGCCCGCGCCATGACCTCTCCGAAAACGACCAGCCACAGGATTGGCTGCACCGCGCGGGTCGCGAGCTCGGTCGGGTCGCGCCGCAGCTTGCGCAGCTCCATCTCGGCGACTGCGAACGTCTGGCGTGCGAAGGCCGCGGCGCCGCCGCCTCTGCCGCCCGGCGCGCTCTCAGCCGAGGCGGTCGGCCACATGTCGCGTTCTCGAGGTCTCATCGTAAGCGCCGGCGACCTCCGCCTCCCCCTGAGTGAAATGAGTGAACACCTCGTCGAGCGTGGCGCTTGGGCCGAGGGAGCGCTCGAGTGCCTGCGGTGAGCCGCTCGCAACCAGCCGTCCCTGATCGAGGATCGCGACCTCGTCGCACAGGTGCTCCGCCTCGTCCATATAGTGAGTCGTGAGCAGGATGGTGCAGCTCTGGCTTTCCTTGAGCCGCGCGATGTGCTGCCAGACCGTCTGCCGCGCCAGCGGATCGAGCCCGACGGTCGGCTCGTCGAGAAACAGCACCGTCGGCCGATGCAGTGTCGATTGGGCGATCTCGAGGCTGCGGATCATTCCGCCCGAGTAGGTATGCACGAGCCGGTGTGCGGCATGCTCGAGGCCCATCAGCGCGAGAGCCTCCTCGATGCGCTGCGCGCGCACGCCGCGCGGCAGATCATAGAGCTTGGCCATCACCAGCAGGTTCTCGTAGCCGGTGAGCTCGGCATCGGCGGACAGCGCCTGCGGCACGTAGCCGATGAGCCGCCGCACCTCGGTGGCGCTGCGCAGCACGTCGCAACCACAGACCCGCGCGCTGCCGCTCGTCGGCGGCAGCAGCGTGGTGAGGATCTTGACGATGGTGGTCTTGCCCGCGCCGTTGCGTCCCAGCAGGCCGCACACCACGCCGCGACCGATGGCCAGGCTTACATGGTCCACGGCGGTCACGGGCCCGAAGCGCCGTACCAGCTGCTCCAGGGCGATAGCGGGCGGGGCGGGCATTGGCATACGGCCGGGCAACCTTAGCGGCATTTATCCGGCCGGCGCGTAAGTACTTGCACGAATCGACCATCCACGCCGCACAGCCGCAACCTTGGTGCTCGCAGGAGGCAATGTGCTTCAAAGCGCTTCGCGGACATTACCATGATCATTCCACTGCAGATCACGTTCCGGCACATGGATCCTTCGCCCGCGCTCGAGGCGCGCATTCGCGAGCTCGCCGCCAGACTCGACAGGTTCAGCGAGCACATCATGCGCTGCCGCGTGGTCGTCGAGCCGCTGTCGCACCATTCCCATCAGGGTGCGCTGCATGACATCCGTATCGACATCATGCTGCCCGACGAGGAGATCGCCATCCGCCATGCCCACCTCAGCGATCACGCTCACGAAGACCCTTACGTGGCGCTGCGCGATGCATTCCGCGCCGCCCGGCGCAAGCTCGAGGACTACGAGCGCAAGCGCCGCCTGGACGTCAAGAGCCACGTCGCGGCCGCGGAGGGGCGGATCTGCGAGCTCGATGCCGCGCGCGATGGCGGCCGCATCGAGACCGACGACGGGCGCCTCATCTATTTCCATCGCAACAGTGTCCTCGGCGACAGGTTCCAGGACCTGACCACCGGCACCAAGGTGCACTTCGTCGAGGAAGCCGGAGAGCTCGGGCCTCAGGCGAGCACGGTTCGTGTGATTGCCTGAGCGAGCGGTTCGGCGTCCGACTCTTTCAGATGAGGCCTTTTCATAGATGAGGCCTTTTCAGTCCATTTACGCGCACGGCTTTTTGCGCGTCGCGGTCTGCACACCCCGCGTCGAGGTCGCACAGCCAGCCGTCAACGCGCAGCGCACCCTCGAGCTGGCCGAGCGCGCCGTCGCCTGTAAAGCGGCGCTGCTGCTCTTCCCGGAGCTGGGGCTCTCGGCCTACTCGAACGAGGACCTGGTGCTCCAGGACGCGCTGCTCGATGAGGCCGAGCGCGCCGTGGAACGGCTGCTGGCCGCGAGCGGTGCGCTCGGGGCGATCCTCGTCGTGGGAGCGCCGCTGCGCAGCCAGGGGCGGCTGTTCAACTGCGCGCTGGTGATGTGCGGGGGGACCCTCCTCGGCGTGGCGCCCAAGACCTACCTGCCGAATTACCGCGAGTTCTACGAGAAGCGCCAGTTCAGCTCGGCGACGCAGGCGCTCGGCGACACCATCGAGGTCGCCGGACACCGCGTGCCATTCGGCAACGACCTGCTGTTCGCCTGCCACCGCTGGCGCGACTTCGTGCTGCACGTCGAAATCTGCGAGGATTTGTGGGTGCCGTTGCCACCGAGCACCCGCGCCGCGCTCGGCGGGGCGACCGTCCTGGCCAACCTCTCGGCGAGCGACGTCACGACGGCCAAGGCCGAGTATCGCCGGCTCCTCTGTGCCTCGCAGTCCGCCAAGTGCATCGCTGCCTACGCCTACGCCTCCGCAGGCTACGGCGAGTCCACTACCGATCTGGCGTGGGACGGGCACGCGATCGTCTGCGAAAACGGCGACCTCCTCGCCGAGTCACAGCGCTTCCGCTACGAGGACGCGTTCATCACGGCGGACGTCGATCTCGAGCG
>JASHQW010000409.1 GCA_030038875.1 Gammaproteobacteria bacterium
GGTCGACGCGCGCCAGCATGGTCTCGACGTCGTCGAGGAGGTTGCGCATGAAGAACCACTCGGCGTAGATCTCCCGCAGCCGGGGCAGCCCGAAGCGATCGAGAGCGGCGCCGAGGCCCGCGCCGGCGCCGTACCACTCGGGCAGCATGTAGCGCGTCTGCGACCAGGCGAAGACCCACGGCACGGGCAGCAGGCTCTCGATTCCGGCCCCCTCGGAGCGATGAATCGAGCGCGAGCCGATCTGCATGCGCTCGATCACGTCGATCGGCGTGATGGCGCGGAAGTATTCGTAGAAGTCGGCATTCTGGTACGCGAGCCGCCGGTAGGCGGTGCGGCTCTCGGCGGCGAGCAGCGCGGCGCACTCGAGATAGCTCGGCTCGTCGGGCTTGAGCGTGCCGCGCCGCTGTGCGGCGGTGGCGCCGATGAGCGCGTTGAAGGCCCGCTCGAGCGTGCGCATCGCGATGGGCCGCAGCCCGTAACCCTGCTTCACCGTCGCGCCCTGCTCGCGGATGCGCAGCACGCCGTCGACGGCGCCGCTCGGGGCCGCCTTCACCAGCGACTCGATGCGCCCGCCGCCGCGCGCGATGCTGCTGCCGCGCGCATGGAACACGACCGTCTGCTCGCCCGCCGAGCCGAGCACCCGCGCCAGCTCGCGCTGCGCCTCGTGGATGATCACGCGCGAGGCGCACGGGCCGGCCTGCTTGTTGCTGTCGGAGTATCCCACCACGACGCACTGCCGGCGCCCGCGCGCCTGGACGTGCCGCCGGTAGAGCGGGTCGGCGAGCAGTTCCTGCATCGTCGCGCCACACACGGCGAGGGCTTCCTCGGACTCGAACTGCGGCGCGATGTCGAGCGCCACCTCGCCGGTGCGCTTGTCGTAGGCGGACGCCCAGCGCGCGAGCAGCAGCGCCGCGAGCACATCGTCGGCGCCGCTTGCGCCGCTCACGATGAAATAGCCGATCGCATCGGCGCCGTAGCGGTGGCGGCTCTGTACGATGGCCTCGAACACCGCCAGCGAGCGCTTGCCGAGCGCATCGAGCTCGCGCGCCGGGCCGCGGTCCTTCTCGAGCGCCGTCCTGAGGAGCTCGCGGCGCTCGCGGCCGCTGCGCGTGCGCCAGGCCGGGTCGTCGAAGCCGCGCGCAATCACCTCGTGCAGGACGCTCGCGTGCACGCGCACATCGAGCGCCGCGAGGTGGAAGCCGAAGGTGTCGATGCGCCGCAGCAGCCGCTCGACGTGGAAGAGTCCGGCGTTCGCGCCCTTGTTGGCCCTGAGGCTCGCGGCGATCAGCGCGATGTCGGCGCGAAACTGCTGCGGCCCCTCGTAGCCGAAGGCGCGTCCGTCGTACGCGTGGCGCAGCCGCTCGCCCACCTGCGCGAGGAACAGCCGATAGGGCATGCGCTCGTGGTGCACGCGGGCGGTGGCGCGTGCCGCCGGCAGCAACGCCGTGTAGCGCTCGATGCGCTTGGCGAGCTCGGCGGAGACCCCGACCCGGCTCGCGCTCTGCGACAGGCGCTGCGCGAGGCTCTGGCACTCGGCGAAGTAGCTGTTGACCAGCACCTGCTGCTGCCGCGCCAGGCTCTCGCGGATCGTCTTAGCGTGCACATCGGGATTGCCGTCGGTGTCGCCGCCCGCCCAGCTGCCGAAATGCAGGATGGCCGGAACGCGCACCGCGGCCGCGTCCGCGCCGTAGACCTTGGCCAACGCCTGCGCGATCTCCTCGTAGAAGGCCGGCACCACCTGGTAGAGGATCTCGAGCAGATAGAAGAGGATCTGCTCGCGCTCGTCGGCGACCGTGAGCCGCTCGCGCGGCAGCTCCTCGGTCTGCCAGGCCGCGGTCATCTCCATGCGGATGCTGTTCCAGAGGTTGCGCTGCTCGTTGGGCGTGAGCGCCGGGTCGAGCCGCTCGAGCAGGCGGTGCGCGATGCGCTGCTCCTTGCGCAGCAGCGTGCGTCGGCTCGAGTCGGTCGAATGAGCGGCAAATACCGCCTCGATCGACAGGCTCCCGATCAGCTCGAGCACCTGCGCGAGAGACCAGCCGTCCTGGCGGAGACCGGCGATCGCATCCTCGACCCCGCCGGGCTGCGGCCGCTGACTGTCCTTGAGGAAATAATCGCGGCGGCGGCGGATGCGATGCACTCTCTCCGCGAGATTGACCGTCTGGAACCAGGTGGAGAAGGCACGCACCAGGTCGCGCGCCAGGGCCGGCGGCCGGTCGCGCACGCAGGCCGCGAGCTCCACGCGCGCGTCGCTCTCACCGGCGCGGCTGCGGATCGCGGCCACGCGGTCGAGCTCGACCAGCTTGAACAGCTGCTCGCCACCCTGCTCGCGCAGGATCTCGCCGAGGAGCGCGCCGAGCGCATGCACATCGTCGCGCAGTGGCTCGTGCTTGGCGGGGAACTGGATGTCGCTGCGGTTCACCCTCAGTCCCAGGCGTTGGCGCGGGCGGCGAAATCCGGGCGCTGCGGGCGCACCACGCAGAAGCGCTGCCCCGTGGGCGCCTCCATCACGTACCAGGTGCGCACCGGCCCGACGCGCTTCGCGCCGAGCCGCTCGAGGCGTGCCACTTCGGCCTCGATATCGTCGGCCTCGATGTCGAGGTGCACGCGGCTCGCATGCTCGACCTGCTGCACCTCGAGATGCGGCTGGTCGGGCGCGGTGGCGAGGGTGCGGTAGCGCGCCTCGCTCGCCGCGGCCGGCCGGCACGCCTCGAGTCCGAGCGCCTCGCTCCAAAAGCGCGCCGCGGCTTCCAGGTCGTCGGTACGGCAGTCGATGATGAAACCCGCGAGACGGCTTTTATGCATGACAGATCCTTCGGGTTGGCGCCAGCATTGTAACGGCCCGCAACACCTGTGGCCCAAAGCGCCACGTCAGGTAGCGGGCAAAAGCCCGTGCGCCAGCCTTGCTACGAAGTGCTCGGCTGCCGAGGTGATCGTAACTGGTGCGCATCGAGCCCCGTCTTTTGCCCGCGGGCAGGAAACAGTCGAACCATGGGCCCGCGCGAAACGCCGCAGGCGTTTTGCGCCAATGAAATCAGCCCGCCAGCAGCACCGACTCGGCGCGCTCGAGCTCCTCGGGCTGGCCGTAGATGACCACGATGTCACCCTCGTGCAGCACGGTGCCCTCGGCGGGCTCGCGGCCGAGAATTCCCTGGCGCCGCACTCCGGTAAAGGTCACCTCGACGCCGCGGCCGCGCACATCACCGAGTGTGCGCCCCACCGCCCAGGCGCCCGGCGGCACCACCACGGATTTGAGCTCCTCGCGATGATCGCTCAGCTCGTCGACCGGGCGCGGATCGCCGCGGCGGACAATGTTGCGCAGCACCGTGTAGCGATTGCTGCGGATGTCGCCGAGCGTACGCACGACGCGCGGCACCGGCACGTGCAGCAGCATCAGCACATGCGATACCAGCATGAGGCTCGCTTCGAAGGTCTCGGGCACGACGTCGGTGGCGCCCGCGTCCTGCAGCTCCTTGAGACGCGCATCGTCCGCGGTGCGCACCAGCACCGGCACCTCGGGGCGCAGCCGCCGGACGCTGCGCAGGATGCCGATCGAGGTCGCCGGATCCGAGAAGCTGATGACCACCGTGCTGGCTGCCGCGAGTCCCGCCTTGGCGAGCAGCTCCTCGTCGGAAGAGTCGCCGTACATCACCGGATCACCCGCCTGGCGCGCGGCGCGGATGCGCGCGGGATCGAGGTCGAGCGCGATGTACTCGAAGCCCTGCGACTCGAGCACGCGTGCCACGTTCTGGCCGACGCGGCCGAAGCCGCACAGGATCACGTGCTCGCGCAGGGCGATCCTGCCGGTGGCGGCATCCTCGCGCTCGCTCGCGGTAGCGACGGGCGCGTGCTCGCGCAGCAGCGCACGCGCCACGCGCTTGTTGTTGTTGAGGATCAACGGCGAGAGCAGCATCGACAGCACGATCGCCACCACGAGCGGCTCGCCGAGCTTCTCGGGCACCAGTCCCGCTTCCAGCAGTATGGTGCACAGCGCGACCCCGAACTCGCCGCCGATCGAGATGACGATGCCGGTGCGCAACGCCTTGAAGCGCGAGCTGGTGAAGGGGCGCGCCGTGAGCGCCGCGATCACCGCCTTGAGCGGCACCATCGTTACGAGCAGCAGTGATATCAACGGCAGCTCGCGCACCAGCAGGTGCAGATCGAGCAGCATGCCGACCGAGATGAAGAACAGGCCGAGCAGGATGTCGCGGAACGGGCGGATCACCGCCTCTATCTGATGCCGGTACTCGGTCTCGGCCAGCATCATGCCCGAGAGGAACGCGCCGAGCGCGAACGACAGCCCCGCCACGTACGATACCCAGGCGGAGCCGAGCGCCACCAGCAGCACCGTCAGCGTGAAGAGCTCGCGCAGCCGGCTGTGGGCGATCTCGTGAAACAGCGGCCGCAGCAGCCAGCGGCCGGCGGCCAGCACCGCCACGATCGCCAGTACGCCGCCGAGCACCGCCACCAGGCTCTGGCTGAGGTTGAAGTGGTCGGCGCCTTCGGCGAGCGCCGCTGCGAGCGCCAGGAACGGCACGAACGCCAGGTCCTGAAACAGCAGCATGCTGAAGGCGAGCCTGCCGTGCGTGCGGTTGAGCTCGGCGCGCTCGGTGAGCTGGTGCAGCAGGATCGCGGTCGAGCTCATCGACACGGCGCCGCCGAGCACGATCGCCGGCAGCCAGCCGACGCCGAGCTGATGGGCGATGAGCGCGCATACGCCGGCGGTGGCCGCGACCTGCAGCGCACCCAGGCCGAACACCTCGCCGCGCATCGCCAGCATGCGCGGCAGCGAGAACTCGAGGCCGAGCGTGAACAGCAGGAACGCCACGCCGAGCTCGGCCAGCAGCCGTGTCGTGCCCGAGTCCGACACCACCCCGAGCGCGTGCGGCCCGAGCAGCAGCCCGAGGACGAGGTAAGCGAGGGTGGTCGGCAAGCCGAGACGCCGCGCGAGCGTCACCAGGAAAACGGAGCCGGCGAGGAGCAGCAGGACCTGGGAGAGCGGGGCGGTCATCGGCTCCCAACTTAGACTGCGCCGCGCGGCAAACGCAACGGGGCGCGCCGACCCCGCGGCGCTGGACGCGGCCGTCTCAGCTGCGGCTACGCGGTTTCCGCGACCAGGCAGCGATCTCGCGCGGCGGCGCGAGCCCGGGCGGGACCCGCGCATCGGGGATCGGTGTGCCGCCCTTCAGCTCGAGCGGCAACACACCCGCCCAGCAGGGCCGCGCGTAGTCCGCCTCGAGGTCGATCGGCGGGCCGGTGCGGATCTTGGCGGATGCTTCCTCGATCGGCAGCGCCAGCACCGTGGTGACATCGAGCTCCTGCGGCGTCGGCGGGCGGATCAGAGCGCTGCGTCCCGGATGCACCCGCTCGATGAGGGCGTGCATGGCGCGGCCCTTTTCCTCCGGGTCAGTGACCGCCCGTGCCGCGCCGAGCACGACCACGGAGCGGTAGTTCATCGAGTGGCGGAAGTACGAGCGCGCCAGCACCAGCGCGTCGATCAGCGTGACGGTCACGCACAGTGGCGCACCGTTCGCGAGCGAGCTCAGCATGTGATTGGCCGCGGCGCCGTGCAGGTAGAGCTGCTCGTCGATGCGTGCGTGGGTGGTCGGCAGCACGTACGGCTGGCCCTCGGCCATGAAGCCGACGTGACAGATGAGCGCCTCGTCGAGAATGGCGTTGACGGTTGCGCGCTCGTAGCTCGCGCGCTCGCGGTGGCGCACGAGCGTGGTGCGAGGCGTGGCTGCGATAGGCTTGGTCAGATGCCCGACTGCCAGGTGCTCGGCATGCCGGCCTTGCCGATGGCATCCTCGATTAAGAGGCACGCGTCGCGCGCCTCCGGCTGCGCCCGCAGGCTGCGCGCGATGGAGTTGAGGAAGCGGCACATGATCGCGAGGTTCGGGTGAATCGTGTGCAGCTGCGCCTCGACACTATCGATGGCCTCGATCAGGTCTTCCTGATCGCAGATCGGGAACGTCATGCTCGTGACGGCATACTGTACGGACACCAGCGCCTGATGTATTGCGGCCTGTTGCTCCCCGTCCATGGGAGAGAATTTGAACCCGTTTGCGCCGGGCTGCAAGCCCGGCCGCCGGGACTGGCCGCGCCGTCCCCAGAAAGCAAGGAGCCCCGCCGTTTTCGCGGCGGGGCCCCTCAAGGTCACCGGAAAATGTTTACTTCGGCGGGGTGGTCGAGGACGAATCGCTCTTCTCGCCGCTCTTGTCGGTCTTCTTGTGGTGCTTCTTCTTGTGCTTGTCCTTCGACGTGTCCTTCGACGTGTCCGACGTGGACGACGAAGCAGCCGGAGTCGAGGCCGGAGCCGGAGTGGACTGGGCGAAGGCCGGGCCGGCGATCAGGGCAAACGCGATGACAGGGATGAGCTTCTTGAACATGTGGTCTCCAAAAGGATTTGTGTGTGCGCAGCGTGCGCGAGGCGGGCGTATTATCACAGGATTCCCCGCGTGCAAGGGCCATATGACCGCAACGTAATGTTGGGGCTCGGAGTATCAGTAACTTATTGATATTGAAGGCATATATTAACTGAACCGCTCCTGAAAATTACTCAGTGTCCGGGAAAAGCGACGAGCGCCGTCACCGGCACGCCAAGGGCCGTCAACTTCCCCGAACCGCCGAGATCGGGAAGGTCCACGATGAAGCACGCAGCGACGATGCGCGCGCCGAGCGCGCGCAGCAGCTGCACCGCCCCGGCGGCCGTCCCGCCGGTGGCGATGAGGTCGTCCACCAGAATGATGTCCTCCCCGGCACCGACCGCATCGCGGTGCATCTCCATCTCGTCGAGTCCGTACTCGAGCGAATACGCCACACGCACCGTCGCGTGCGGCAGCTTGCCTTTCTTGCGGATCGGCACGAAGCCCGCGCCGAGGCGCGCGGCGAGCGCGCCGCCGAGAATGAAGCCGCGCGCTTCGACGCCGGCCACGCGGCTGACGCCGCTCGACAGCCATGGCCGCGCGAGCAGCTCGACCACGCTGTGAAAGGCGCGCGCATCTCCCAGGAGCGTCGTGATGTCGCGAAACATGACACCGGGCTTAGGGTAGTCGGCGATGGTGCGGATCGCGGCGCGCAGCTCGTCAGGCGTCAGCAGCTCCATGGCGCGCAACTCTACTCCTCGGCCCCGCGCCGCCACACGAGCGTCTGGTTGTGGGCCGGCATGGCGTGGTCGGCGGCGAGCGCCAGCCCAGCGCCCGAGGCGAGGCGCTCGAGCGCCTCGAAGTCACGAATGCCGCTCAGCGGATCCCGCTGGCGCAGGTACCGGTCGAACTGGGCGTTGCTCGCGCTCGTATAGCCACCGCGATAGCGGAACGGGCCGTAGACGCACAGCACCCCCGGCGCGGCCAGCACCGCGCCCACCCCGCGAAAGAAATGCTCCACCGCATCCCACGCCATGATGTGGAGTGTATTGGCGCTGAACACCGCATCCACGCGCCCCACCGGCCAGGGGTGCCTGCGCACGTCGAGCGCGATCGCGGGCTGGAGGTTCGGCGGTCCCTCGAGGCGAATGCGCTCATCGAGCGGGCCGAGCTCGCCGCCGAGCTCGGTCGGCTGCCAGCTCAAGTGGGGAAGGTGAAGCGCGAAATGCACCGCGTGCTGGCCCGTGCCGCTGCCGATCTCGAGCACCGAGCGGCTGGCGGCGAGCTCGGCGCCGAGCACCGCGAGGATCGGGCCCTTGTTGCGCTCACAGGCTTCGGAGACGGCCAGCACCGGCTTAAGTCTGCGACAATGGCTCCATGCAAGCCATAGACGCCCTGGTGAGCCGCCGCTCGGCCACCACTCTCACCGAGCCCGCGCCGGATGCCGGCGCCCTCGAGCTCATCTTCGCGAGCGCAGTGCGCGCTCCCGATCACGGGCGGCTGCGGCCGTGGCGCTTTGTGGTAGTGCGCGGCGCGGCGCGCGCGCGCTTCGGGGAGCTGCTCGCCCGCCACCTGGCACGCACTCAAGCCACGGCCAGCGCGGAGTCGCTGCAGCGCGAGCGTGACAAGGCGTTCCGCGCACCCATGATCATCGTAGTCGCGGCTCACGTGAACGAGACGGTGAAGATCCCGCCGATCGAGCAGACCCTGTCGGCGGGAGTCGCGGCCGGGAACATCATGCTCGCCGCGCTGGCACTCGGTTACAACGCAATGTGGAAGACCGGCGGGGCGGCGTACGACGCCGAGGTGAGGCAGTCGCTCGGCCTCGGCCCGAGCGACGTGATCGTCGGGTTCCTCTACCTCGGCGCGGAAGCCGGCAAGCCGAGCGTCGCGCGCGGCGAATGGCGCGACCTGGTGCGTGAGTGGGACGGCGCTGCCGTATGATGCGGACCTTCCTCCGCTGAAGGCCCGTATCCGATGAGATCATTGCTAGGGGTGGCGGCGCTCGCCGCCCTCGCAGCGTGCGCTGCCAAGCCCGCCAAGGAGAACCCGGTGCCCGTTGCCGCCGCTCCCGCCGCCGCTCCGGCCGCGGCCGTCCTCGCCCCCGGTGCGGATCAGGCCGGGCTCGCCCGTCCACCCGCCGTCGCCGCGCAGTCCGCGCCGCGGCCGGCAATCGGTGATTGCGGCCTGGATCTTTCGGCAGGCGACCGGAGCGTGCGCCCGGGCGATGACTTTTTCGCCTACGCCAACGGCGCCTGGTACGGGAGCTTCGTTATTCCCGCCGACCACTCGAGCTACGGGCCCTTCAACACGCTCGAGGAGCTTTCCACGCAGCGCGTGCGCGCGATCATCGAGGCCGCCGCCGCCGTGCATCCCGCCGCCGGTACGCCCGAGCAGCAGATCGGCGACTATTACGCGAGCTTCATGGATGAGCAGTCGATCGAGGCCAACGGGCTCGCGCCGGCGCAAGCGGATCTCAAGCGCATCGCCGCGGCGACGACGCGCGAGGCGCTGGCGCGCCTGTTCGCTCTGCCGGGCTTCGCCTCGCTGTTCGACATCGACCTGCCGCCGGACTTCAGGAACCCGGATCGCTACGCGGTGCTGATCAGCGAGTCGAACCTTGGGCTGCCGGACCGCGACTACTACCTCAAGGACGACCCGCAGCTGCGCGCGTTGCGCGAGAAGTACGTGGCGTACATCGCCCAGATCCTGCAGCTCGGCGGCAGCGCGGACGCCACCGCCCGCGCGCACGACATCATGGCGTTCGAGACCGAGGCGGCGAAGGTCCAGTGGCCGATCGAGAGACGGCGCGACGTGGACGCCACCTACAACCCGCGCACGCGCGAGCAGCTGCTTAGCCTGGCGCCGGGCTTCCCATGGGCGGCTTTCCTCGAGTCCGCGCAGCTCGGCTCGCGGCAGGACCTGGTGCTGGCCGAGCTCACCGCTATCCGCGATCTCGCCCAGCTCTTCAGCCGCACCCCGGTGACGACGCTGCAGGCGTGGCTCACCTTCCAGTACCTGAGCGGACACGCGCCCTATCTGCCGCGGCGCTTCGATAGCGCGCAGTTCGCCTTCTACGGCCAGGCACTGCGCGGACAGCCCGAGCAGCGTGAGCGCTGGAAGCGCGCGGTCGACGAGGTGAACGCGGCCCTCGGCGAGCCGGTCGGCAGGCTGTACGTGGCGCAGTACTTCCCGCCGGAGTCGAAGGCCAAGATGCTCTCGCTGGTGGGTGACCTGCTGGCGGCGCTCAACGAGCGCATCGACGAGCTCGACTGGATGACGACCGAAACCAGATCGCGGGCGCACGAGAAACTCGCGACCTTCACGCTCAAGATCGGCTATCCGGACGAGTGGAAGGATTACTCGGCGCTCGTGATCCGTCGCGACGACCTGCTCGGCAACGTGCGGCGCGCGGCCGAGTGGCACTGGAATTACCAGGTGGCGCGCCTCGACAAGCCGGTGGACCGCGCTGAATGGCAGATGAACCCGCAGGACATCAACGCCTACTACAACCCCTCCAACAACGAGATCGTGTTTCCGGCGGCGATACTCCAGCCGCCGTTCTTCGACCCCAACGCCGATGCCGCCGTGAACTTCGGCGCCATCGGCGCAGTGATCGGCCACGGCTTCGACGATCAGGGCCGCAAATTCGGCCCCGAGGGCGGACTCGAGGACTGGTGGACGCCGGCGGACGAGCAGGTGTTCAGCGCGCGCACCGCGCGCCTCATCCAGGAATATTCGCGCTTCGAGGCACTGCCGGGACTCAAGGTCAACGGTGCCAACACTGTCGGCGAGAATATCGGCGATCTCGGCGGGCTCAACATGGCCTACGAGGCCTACCGCCTCTCGCTGCACGGCGCGCCGGCGCCGGTGATCGACGGACTGACGGGCGTGCAGCGCTTCTTCCTCGCCTACGCGCAGGTATGGCGCAGCAAGTACCGTGACGGCGCGCTGCGCGAGCTGGTGTTGTCCGACGTGCACAGCCCGGACCGCTTCCGCGTCAACGGGCCGCTGCCCAACATCGACGCCTGGTACGAGGCCTTCAACGTGCAGCCGGGCGACAAGCTCTACATCAAGCCCGAGGATCGCGTGAGAATCTGGTAGGGCGCGACCGCGAGTGCAACCCGTTCACTTTCGGGGGCGTGAAAAACAGGGATGTTTTTCCCGCAGCCTCCATGGGCGAGCCGCATGCGGCGAGCGGGTGGCCAGGGATGGCCACCCCGGGCTTGCGCGCAGCAGGGACTGCGCAGCGCAATGAATTCACGGCGTCCCCGAAAGTGAATGTCTTGCGATCGCGGGCACA
>JASHQW010000410.1 GCA_030038875.1 Gammaproteobacteria bacterium
GAGCTGCGCGAAATCGAACAGGCACAGGTCGGATCCCACGGGGCTGTATTCCTTCACCAGCAGCGGCGCCTCACGGGCGTACGCCTTCCAGTCGACCTGGCGCGGCGAGTCGCCGTCGCGAAACGGTCTCAAGCCCAGCCATTCGTCGAGACCCGACGCGCCGCGCGAGCTCTCGCCCGGATGCCACCCGCTCGTGATGGGCCGCGGAAGCGAGCCGCAAGGCTGGGGATACACCAGGACTTCGATCGGCAGATGCACCCAGGTCCAGGTGCGAAACAGCCCGAAGGGATGCGAGCTCGTCAGCCGCAGCCGATCGATGCGCACGATGCCGCGGCGCGCAGGTACGAGCGGCAGCTCGAGACGCGCGCGTCCGTGCGCCTCGAGATCGACTCCGATCAGCGGCCCGTCATCGAGTGCCGCCTGTACGCCGGGGCGCGCGCGTCCCGCCGGGTTCTCGAGCCGCAGCTGCAGGGCGCCCGCGCTGCGTGCAAACACCGCCGGTGCGCCTACGGACAGGAGCGTGACGCCGAGGAGGTTGCGGTGACAGTCGTTCATCGCCACCAGCGCGAAGCCGGCCAGCAGGAAGGTGAAGAAGAGCGCAAGACTGTTGCCGTAGTTGAGCCCGGCGAGCAGCATCAGGATCCACAGCAACCCGAAGGCCACGCCGGCGCGCGTCGGCAGGATGTAGAGGCGCCGGCGTGCGAGCGTCACGGACAACGCGTCCGCTCCCTGGCGGCGCCGCACCCAGGCGGCCATGCGGGCGCGCGCCAACGCTGCGATTCTCATGGCCAACTCACAGAGGTACCGCGACGGCGCGCAGGATCTCGCCGGCGATGACCTCTCCCTCGGCGCTGCCGCCGGGCTCGCGGCGCTCGAGGCGGTGCGCGACCACCGCGGGCAGCACCGCCTGCACGTCCTCGGGCAATACCGCGGCACGCCCGGCGAGGTAGGCCCAGGATTGGGCCGCGCGCAGCAATCCCTGGCCGGCGCGCGGTGAGAGACCGAGCTTCAGATCGCTGCGCTCGCGCGTGCAGGCGATCAGTGCCTGGCTGTAGTCGAGGAGCGCGTCCGCCACGTGCACGGCGCGCACCTCCCGTTGCACGCGCAACACCCCCGCGGGGTTGAGCGCCGGCGCAATCTCCGGCAGCAGGTCGCGCCGCTCACCGCCGCGCAGCAGCTCCCGCTCGTGCGCCGTGTCCGGATAGCCGAGCGTCACGCGCATGAGGAAGCGGTCGAGCTGCGACTCGGGCAGGGCAAAGGTGCCGAGCTGCTCGTGCGGGTTCTGGGTCGCGACCACGAAGAACACGTCCGGCAGGCGGTAGGTGGTGCCGTCGGCACTCACCTGGCGCTCCTCCATCGCCTCGAGCAGCGCGCTCTGCGTGCGCGGGCTCGCGCGGTTGACCTCGTCCGCGAGCAGCAGCTGCGTGAAGATCGGCCCGCGGCGGAACTCGAAGCGCTGATGCGAGCGATCGAAGATGGACACGCCGATGATGTCGGCCGGCAGCAGGTCGCTCGTGAACTGGACGCGCTGCCATGCGAGCCCGAGCACGTGGGCGAGCGCATGCGCGAGCGTGGTCTTGCCCACACCGGGCACGTCCTCGATCAGCAGGTGGCCGCGCGCCAGCAGACACGCGACGCACAGCCGGATCTGCCGCGGCTTACCGAGGATGATGGTCTCGAGCGTGGCGAGGACGTCACGCAGCGCGGAGGAGTCGGGGAGCGGAGCGCTGACGGTGCTCACGACGCGGCCGGCTCGTCCGGGTCGGCGAGGCTGCGCACGCGCGCGAGCTGTGCATTGAGCCCCGCCACGGTGCGCTCGAGCTCGGCGAGGCGTTCGCGATCGCCCGCCACCACGGCCGCCGGTGCGTTGGCGACGAAGCTCTCGCTCGCGAGGCGTGCGCGCACTACGCCCAGGTCTTTTTCCGCCTTGGCGATCAGCTTGGCGAGCCGCTCGATCTCCGCGGGCGCGTCGATGAGGCCCGCCATCGGCACGAGCAGCGCGAGCGTCCCGACGAGCGCGATGGCGGACTGAGGCGCGGCGCCCCCGGCAGGGAGCACGGCGAGGCTCTCGAGTCCTGCCAGGCGCTCGAGGTAAGGACGGTGCCGTGCGGCCCAGTCACGATCCTGCGGGCTGGCCTCGCGCAGCAGCAGCGGAATGCGCCTCGCCGGGGCGATGTTCATCTCGCCGCGGATCTGGCGCACGCCGAGCACCACCGCCTGGATCCAGGCGGTCTCGCGCTCGGCCGCCTCGTCGCCCGGGTACTCGGCGGCGGCGGGATAGGGCTGAAGCATGACGGTCTCGCCCGCGCATCCGGCCAGCGGCGCGGCGCGCTGCCAGATCTCCTCGGTGATGAACGGCATGAAGGGATGCAGCGCGCGCTGCAGGGCCTCGAGGATGCCGGTCAACGTCCGGCGCGTGCCTTCGCGGGCCGCGGCCGGGGACTCCTGCGACTGCAGCACCGGCTTGGTGAGCTCGAGGTACCAGTCGCAGAAGTCGTACCAGGTGAACTCGTAGAGCGCCGAGACGACGAAGTCGAAGCGGTAGTCGCGCAGCGCCTGCTCGACCGTGGACAGCACCCGGCCGAAGCGCGCGCGGATCCAGCGGTCGGCCACCGACAGCTCGACGGCCGCGCCCGCCGGCGCAGGCGGCTGCTCGCCGACCGCCAGCGTGACGAAGCGCGCCGCGTTCCACAGCTTGTTGCAGAAGTTGCGGTAGCCGCCCACCCGGCCGAGATCGAAGCGCAGGTCGCGGCTCGGTGAAGCCAGCGCGGCGAAGGTGAAGCGCAGCGCATCGGTGCCGTGCGGTGCGATCCCGCCCGGGTACTGGCGGCGCGTCGCCTTCTCGATGGCGCCGGCGAGCTTGGGTTGCAGCAGCCCGCTGGTGCGCTTGGCCACCAGGTCTTCGAGCGCGATGCCGTCGATGATGTCGAGGGGGTCGATCACGTTGCCCTTCGACTTCGACATCTTGTCGCCGTGCTCGTCGCGGATGAGGCCGGTGATGTAGACATCGCGGAACGGCACCTCCCCCATGAACTTCAGCCCCATCATCATCATGCGCGCGACCCAGAAGAAGATGATGTCGAAGCCGGTCACGAGCACCGCGCCGGGGTAGTAGCGCCGCAGCGCCGGAGTCTCCTCGGGCCAGCCGAGCGTCGAGAAGGGCCACAGGGCCGATGAGAACCAGGTGTCGAGCACGTCCTCGTCCTGGCGCAGCGAAAGGCGCGCGTCGAGCCCATGGCGCTCGCGCACCTCCGCCTCGTCGCGCCCCACGTACACCCGGCCCGCGCCGTCGTACCAGGCCGGGATGCGATGTCCCCACCACAGCTGGCGGCTGACGCACCAATCCTTGATGTTGCGCATCCACTCGAAGTAGGTGCGCGCCCAGTTCTCCGGTACGAAGCGGGTGCGGCCGTCCTCGACCGCGGCGAGCGCCGCGCGCGCGAGCGGCGCGATCTTCACGTACCACTGGTCGGTGAGCCAGGGCTCGAGCACCGCGCCGCTGCGGTCGCCGCGCGGGATCACGAGCTTGTGCTTCTCGACGCCTTTGACGAGGCCGGCGGCTTCGAGCTCTGCCACGATGCGCTTGCGCGCCTCGAAGCGGTCGAGTCCGCGCAGCCGCTCCGGCGCCGCATCGTTGAGGGCGGCGCGCTCGGTGAAGATGTTGATGAGCGGCAGGCCGTGGCGCTGGCCGACCTCATAGTCGTTGAAGTCGTGCGCCGGGGTGATCTTCACGCAACCCGAGCCGAAGTTCGGATCGACGTAGAAGTCGGCGATCATCGGAATGGCGCGCCCGGCGAGCGGCAGCAGCACGTTGCGCCCCACCAGGTGCCGATAGCGCTCATCGTCGGGGTGCACAGCGACCGCGACGTCTCCCAGCATGGTCTCCGGGCGCGTGGTCGCGACCACCACGTGGCCGCTGCCGTCCTCGAGCGGGTAGCGCAGGTGCCAGAGCTGGCCTTCCTCCTCCTCCGCCTGCACCTCGAGGTCGGAGAGCGCCGTGAGCAGCACCGGGTCCCAGTTGACCAGGCGCTTGCCGCGATAGATGAGGCCTTCCTCGTGCAGCCGGACGAACACTTCGACCACCGCGCGCGTCAGTCCCGGATCCATGGTGAAGCGGTCGCGCGACCAGTCGACCGACTCGCCGAGGCGGCGCATCTGCGCGGCGATCGTGCCGCCCGACTGCTCGCGCCACTGCCACACGCGCGCGATGAACGCCTCGCGCCCCAGGTCAGTGCGGCGGCGTCCCTCGGCGTCGAG
>JASHQW010000411.1 GCA_030038875.1 Gammaproteobacteria bacterium
CTCGCGAGATCGTACGCCGCATCGTTACCACGCCGTCCGCATCGACGCCGTGCACCGAGAAGGTATTCTTTGCCAAGTCGATTCCAAGCATAGAAACTGCATTCATGGGGCTTCCCCTTTCTGAAGGATCGGTTTCGCAACTCAATCCTGACACCTCGGTGTCTCATCGGGACGGGGAAGTCCCTTACATTCGTTAGCGTGCAGGGCTGCGCCCTGCTACATTCTGGCGCATGAAGAACATCTCCGTGGCGGACGTGATCGCCTTGCCCGTAGCGGAGCGTCTTCGCTTGGTCGAGGCTATTTGGGACAGCATCGCCGAGGTGCCTGAGCAGCTTGAGCTTTCCCCGGCGCTGCTCTTCGTACCACAGCTGCGAGGCCAATCAGCTTCTGCCTCCGCGCGGACGATCAGCGTCCGCCTCACCTAGCGCGCTCGAGCCGCGCCCGGACCTCCTCCCACGGTGATCCTATCGTCGCGTCCTTTTCAAATTCGACGAGCCGCCGACCGGCCCCTCAGCTTCACAGTTAGGAGGCAGCCGTGGGACCTCGGTGGTTAGCTGATGCACTGAGTGGCAAGGTGTCGCTGGCGCGCGCGTTCTGGCTCTACGGGCTGGGCATATCCGTTGTGTACTCTCTCATGGGGTTGCTTATCGACCTCCAGGACCGGCCTGCCGTCGCGATTTACCTGATCGTAGGCCTTGCTCTAGGCGTCTTGCAGACCATAATTCTGTGGCGAAACGCCTCTAACTCTCGATCTAAGTTTCTGGGCAGACTCGTTCGCACGGCGATGGTCTTTGGCTTCATTGTAGTCGCGATCATGCTTTACGTGCTGTTCACCAATTGGAGCTTGCTTGCTGCGTCCTAACAATCGTTGGAGGGGGTCGTGGTGCGCAGCACGAGGGGCACCGCTGATCACTGTCCTGCAGACGCTCAGCCGTGGTGTGCCCTGGACACGTGATCGGTCGGCCGTTCAACTTCATCGTTAGTCGGCGGGAGTGTTTGTCATCGACGTTGCAAACGCCCTTTTGACTTTTGCTCAGGTTGCCATCGGTCTCGCTGGCTTCTCAGCAATCCTGGTTGCCTTAAGCGGCAAACCGCATCAGTGGACGCCTGTCGATGCGTTCCGAATCCGGAACATCCTCGCGTTCACCTTCCAATCGGTCTTTCTATCGCTTATACCCTTTGTGCTGGCGTTTTTCTCGTTGCCGGAATCAACGGTTTGGCACGTTTCGCTCCTAGTACTCGCGGTAGCGACCTTGGGAGGTGTGCTGCTGGTGCTCAGCGGTGTCTATCGACTGTCGCGTGCCGAACGCGCGGTTTTGAAGGCCCGAGTGGTATCCGCAGTTACAGCCGTGCTGGGAAGCATGGCTGCAGTCGAACTATTCGCGGCATTCGGTATGGTCCGCCCGGCATCAGGCGTGTTTTTTCTTGGTCTGGTCGTTCTGTTGGGGGTCTCGACCGTATTGGTAGCGCGGTTCCTATTTGCCCGGCCCGCCGACTAACCACTCGCTCAAGCGGACTGTTGCGGGTCGGTTGCAGTAAGCTCATGCGCTCTGCGTGCGCGACAGGTACGCAGAGATTTTGCGCTCGTACCGCAGTTGAGGTGGACCTCAAATCCGACAATCGTTGGAGCACCCGTATCACCTGGACGGCACTGCCATGAGACTCATCCCTACGATATCCGCGCTCTTGGTCATGGTGCCGGGGATTTGCAGGTCCGATGAGGTTTTCCGCTGCGGCAGCTGGCTTGTGTCGGCCGATGTGTCCGTGGCCGAGCTTCTCAGAGAGTGTGGAAAACCTTCCTCCCAGGAGGTGTCTACCCAGGACGTGCACAACGAGCATGGGGTTAAAGTGGCTACTTCGACGACTGAGGTATGGCGCTATGACCGAGGCTCTCAAGCTGCGCCGATGGTAGTGACCATTGTCGATGGACAGATTCAGAGCATAGAGCGCGGCAAATGACAGCTGAGAATCATGGGAGCGGGCCGGGAGGTCCTCCTCGCGTATCTTTAACGGCGGCTGTCATTGTGGCGCCTTAGGTTTTGATTTCCGTACTGCACTGCCTGTTGGGCAATGGAGTGTTCGCGCTTGTCAATGTCGGTTTTGTCGTGCCCATGGCGCAGCTACGACTTCTGATCCGACTGGGAGCCTGATGTTTCGTGCTGAGCAAATGGAGTCACTTCAGCGATACCGGTTCGGGTTGAAGACCGCAGACTTTCTCCTCTGCAAGCATTGTGGTGTTTATGTCGGCGCGCAAATCGAGACTCCTCGGGGTGCCTTTGGCACCATCAATACGTTGGTGATAACGCCGGTTCCGGCGGACCTGCCCGCGGCGGTCCCGGCGGTTTACGATTCGGAAGGCGCGACCGAGCGGTTCAGCAGGCGCGAGCGACGATGGACGCCGCTTGATGGGGCCATCTGACTGGCGTTGGAAGGACAGTCGGTGAATCCGGCGTGCTGATCTACGAAACCAGCGACTCGGGCTTTGCGGACTCAGTCATTGACGCTCTGAGGCAGGCCGATATCGAGTGCTACAGAACCGGTGGCGCCTCGCTTTACGCGGAAATGGAATCTCTTCCCACCGTTTGCATCCATATTCGAGACGCCGGGGACTTTCAGCGGGCGAATGAAATTCTCGTCCAGCAAGGCGGCGCGGTCGATCGGCCGGTACGGATTTCGCCCCTGGTGATCATGGCCGTCATCGTCGTTGCCGTGCTCTTAGCCGCGTGGATTGTCGCAGCCAGGTGAAGTGACGCGCCCGGAGGATCTCCGTGCGGCCTCGGCGCGGATGGCGCGCAGTACTTCTCGCAGCCCCAGCAGATGCGCTCGGGATGCGCGGGACGCGCTGGTATCCGTCTGACCATCCTGGTTCACGTGTTGCCATGGAGTGACCGGCGTATCCTCTTATGCGCAGACGCCCGCCGGATAGAGAGGGGATCTACGCATGTGAACAGGTTGCTGCGATTTCCGAGCGCCATCGCGCGCGATCCCGCCGTCGATGCCTGGTTTGACAGTCGGCGTTCTCAGCTGCGTGCAGTTGCGCGAGAGTGGTTTAGGATGCGGACTTGTGGCCCCGATGTTCGGGAACTCCTGCACGACGGACACCGCACTGCGTGCGTGGGCGACGCAGCGTTCGCGTACACCAATGTGTTCACGGCTCACGTCAATGTCGGGTTCTTTCAGGGCGCGGCCCTGCCCGATCCGGCGGGGCTGCTGCAGGGGGATGGGAAGTACATGCGCCACGTGAAGCTGAAGCCGTATACAGCTGTGGACGTCTCGTCATTGGAGACGCTCATTACCATGGCGTATCTGGACATCAAGACGCGGTTGGGGCTTGCCTGGCCGATGAAACACTGAGGAGATCGCATGGACCTCCCGTCGTTGGTTTATCTGGCGTTTGGGGTCAGCCTTGCGCTGAGTGCGATACTCGCGCTCATCATCCTTCCCCCGACACGCTCAGTGTTACGCGGCCTGTGCCCGGCCGAGGATGCCGTGGCCTTCTGGACTCGCTTTACGGTACTGATGCTCTTTCTCGGGCCGCTGATCGTCACTTTGATTTTTGGAGTGCCGTACAGCGAATCTTCCTCCAGGCTCAGCGCCACCGACCTCGTGCTTCGTGTCATCAGCGCGGCTTTGGTTGGATCCTTCCTGACTCTTGGAGGCATAGGTCTGCGGATCGGTACGATACGTCAGAAGGTGTTCGTCGCCCCGCCGCCGAGGAAGACGGACGATGAGCTCATCAGGTGACGCGCCCCCCTCGCCCGACCTGATTGCGGCCTGCGGTTTAGCCCGGCCTTTTGCTGCAGCGTAACCACGCAGAGTCCCTTGGGAGCGTGGACCACGGGTGGTAGAGTGCGAAGCATATGACCACGGAACTCGATGCCCTGCGGTCGAGCCCGCTCGGAGCGGAGCTCACGCCATCGGAATGCGCGGTACTGGCGAAACTCGTGCATCTCAAGACGCTTGCCGATGGCGAGGTTCTTTTGCCCGAGGGAGCACGCGATCCTCTCGTACATGTGGTCGTCGAGGGTCGGGTGCAGGTGGTGAAGGACAGCGTGCACGGCCGTACGCTGTTGCACACCCTCAAGCCCGAGGATCTCATCGGTGAGCTGTCCTTCATGGATGACGAACCGCGTTATGCCACGCTCATCGCCTCGGGGCCGACTAAGGTACTCTGCCTGGGCCGTGCGGATTTCGAGACGCTGGTCGAGAGCGAGCCCCGTGTGGTCTACAAAGTGATGCGCGCCATCATGCGTGTCGCGCACCGCGTCCAGCGCAACGTGAGCCGGGAGCTTCAGGATCTGCAGAATTACGTCTATCGCACCGGAGCGAAGCTCTGACCGGGACCGGGGGCTCGGCCTGAAGCTGGCCCCGTTCGGCGCGATTCGTCCGGCCAGCAGCCTCACCGCCAGAGGTCATGAATGCGCTACCACGACGGCCAGCCAATTCATGTCGGAGACGCCGTCACCATCGATGTGATGCACCACGGCACCGTCGT
This sequence comes from Gammaproteobacteria bacterium, assembly GCA_030038875.1. Taxonomy (GTDB): domain Bacteria; phylum Pseudomonadota; class Gammaproteobacteria; order Steroidobacterales; family Steroidobacteraceae; genus 13-2-20CM-66-19. Next base: position 4,496 of record JASHQW010000411.1, read on the forward strand.
GGCGTGCATCAAAGACGGCATCTATCTTCAGCCACATTCGCGCGAACAGTGGACGCATCTGCGCGATGGGGTCCTGATAGACACGAGCTTTGCCGGCTTGGTCCACTACCGGGATGAAGCTGCGCTGGAAGCGGCTAAGGTGGAGCTGCTGCGCCGGCAGGCATGACCGTGACACACAAAGTATGAAGGACGCTACTACCTGGTGAAGGGCGGTGGCCCGGGAAAATCTCGAAACGAAGGCGAGGTCTGACTTCGCCGTGCGGCCGGGGAGACGCCGATGCCCGTCGAGCTTCTGGTAGTTCTTGCGGCGAGCAAGGCGCCCGACTGGTCGAGTTGGAACCAGGCGCTTTGGGACGCCCGCGCGCCAGCGAGCCTGGCGCGCTCGGTCGACCTGCAACGGCATGAGGGGTTCCTGCCCGTCAGAGTGCAGGGGCGGGCTACGGGCTTTTACTTCACCGTCGAATCGGCGTCCGATGTCGTCCTGCGATACCCCGCTCTGGCGACCGTGCCGCTGATCAAGCCCGTCGTCTATTCACTCAGCTACGGAGCACACCCCGAGGAGTGCGCCGCTGCATTCCTCTCCGCCTCGGTCCTCGTCTCACGCTTCGATGGCATCGTATTCGATCCGCAGCAAGGCGCTCTGCTGAGCCTCGAGCAGGTGGATGATGGCGCCAGGCAATGCCTGAGTCTTATGCCCAAGTGAGATACCATCGCACGCGGTACCGCAAATCGCCGCTGGATAGTGTGCATGGGGTCCTTCGCCGGCGCTTTTCCCGAGCTTGCCTTCGATCTGGCGTCGGAGCTGCGCGCAACGGGCCGGGCCGATCTCGCTCGCGAGTTGGAGGCGAGCGCCGTGAAGTCCGTCAGTTATGACCCGGAGACCGATGCCGGCCTGGTCGCTCTCGAGGCGCAGCGCGAGCTGAACGCCGTCGAACGAAACGTCGTCGGGCAAAAGCTCGGCCAGGTGATCGCGTTCGGCGGCGCGCGCTACGCTTCCATGCAATTGGATAACTTCGGACGGGTTGTGGCGGTGGACCTTCGGGCACCGCCCCGGGAGCTGCGCTGGAAGCTCATGCGGCTGACGTCCAACAGCCGCTGGTGAAGGGCCCGCGGTCAGGGCCGCAGCGCGTGCCGAGATATGAGGTAACCGTTCAGGGACGCGGCATTGCGCTGCCGATCGAGGACGCCGTGGCCATCGGCTTCCTGCGGCTCGTGCAGCTTCGCGCCTCGGACCCCGTCGAAGCCGAGATTCGCGCCGTAGAGCTCGTGCGCTCCGACTGGGCCTCGAGCGCCTATGCGGTCCGCAATCTCGGCGCGGCCCCCCATCTCACCATCAGCCGAATCGGCTCGTTGCACTGGTGGCACCGGCTGCTCGGCGCGCCCCGGGGGTATATGTTCTTTTCGGAGGACGGGATTCAGGTGCCGTCCAGCCGTTCCTAAGCCGAATGCTCCTGCGCGCGCTCGCAGCGTTTCTCGCCCTGCCGGGGATGGTCGCCTTCGTACGCTGGCGCCGTGGGATCCCCCGCGGCATCTGGTCACGAGCGGTCCGTATCGGATCTCCCGCAACCCCATGTACCTCGGTGTCGGGGTGATTCTCGCCGGCTGGTGCACGCTGTGGGATTCGCACGCATTGATCATCTACGCGGCGCTGTTCATGATCGGTTTTCATCTGCGCGTCGTGCGGGTCGGGGAGCCGTGGGCGCGCCGCCGGTTCGGGGCGGAGTGGGACGCCTACCGGGCGCGAGTGCCGCGCTGGGTCATATAACCAGACAGCGTGTGGGAGCTGTGCATGAGTCAGACTCGCACCGAAGGCCGCATGAATCGATGGAGTGGCGCCATAACGCGCGTCACCCGATGCCAGAGGTTGCCGTGACGTCCGTCGGCCCCATCCGGCCGAGCCGGGCCGCCTTCGCCGCAGCGCTCGTCGGGCTCGGCGTCCTCGGTTTGATCTACGGAAATTCCTGCGAGGTCTGGGAGTCCATCCCGAAGAGCCTTCCTGGGCGGCCCGTCGTCATGTATCTGTGCGCACTCATAGTGCTCGCGACCGGCATCGGGCTGCTGTCGCGTTCGTCGCTCGTCCTTGCCTGCCGCGTCCTGCTTCCCTTCCTGCTGCTGTGGCTGGTGTTGCTCAAGCTCCCGGCGCTGCTCAGTGCCCCGCGGGTCATGGTCGGCTGGGAGTCGTTCGCCGAGACGGCCAGCCTCTCGGCCGGCGGCTGGTGCCTGTTCGCCTCCGGCGCGCGCGCCTGGGAGCAAAGGCATCTCAGCTTCGCCGTCGGCACGCGCGGGGTGCGGGCGGCCCGGCTGCTGCTGATCGCGGCGCTACCCATGATCGGCTTGAGCCACTTCGTCTACCACGACCTGACCGCGAGCCTCGTGCCCGGATGGCTCGGCTTTCCGCTCGGCTGGACCTACCTTACCGGTGCCGCGAGTCTCGCGGCCGCGGCGGGGATGCTCTTCGGTATCGTTCCGCGCCTCGCGGCGAGCCTCGAAGCCGCCATGCTCTGGGTCTTCACGCTGCTCGTCTGGGTGCCGCGGGTGGCGGCGAGCCCCCACGCTCAGGGAGGCTGGTCGGAGCTCCTCATTTCCGCCGCGATCGCGAGCGGCGCCTGGCTGGTGGCCGACACCTATCGCGGCGTCCCGTGGCTCTCGAGCGGGCGGGCCGCGCGCGCAGTAAGCTTCGACTGAGGACCGAACGAGGGGTCAGACCAAGCTATGCTATTCGCTCCGAAGACTCCGGCACTTCGCAGATGGCGCCTGTGGTTCGGCGCGCTCGCCATTGCAGAGATCGGCTGGTTCCTGCTGGTGCGTCCGCCGTTCGCCAGTCACTTCAAGTCGCTCCTCCTGCTGGCGCTCATTCCGATCGCGGTAGTCGGATACGTCTACCTGCTGGCGGCCGTCGCGGCCTACCTGGACAGCCGGGACTGGGACTATCAGATGCGTCAGGTGATCGTCATCATGCTGGGGCTCAGCGTCGGGTTCTTCGTATCCGTGTTGTCGACCATCTCGACCGCGCAGCTCGAGGCGAGCGCGTCTGAATGTCATCAGGCCGAATGTCCCTCGGCTGACGAGCCCGACCAGTAACGGAGAGCGCTTCTATGGCCAAAGCATATTGGATCACCGCGTACCGCTCGGTGCGCGATCCGCAGGCGCTTGCCGCCTACGCGAAGCTCGCTCTCCCCGCGCTCGAGGCGGCCGGCGGGCGCTTTCTGGTGCGCGGCATCCCGGCGCGCGTCTACGAGGGTGGCCTCGAGCAACGCACCGTTCTCATCGAGTTCGCGAGCGTGGCGCAGGCCATCGCCGCGCATGACAGCCCCGCGTACAGGGAAGCGCTGCGCGCGCTCGGAAATGCCGCCGATCGCGACATGCGCATTGTCGAAGGCGTCTGATACGCTCGTCGCGGTTCCGGGCGGAAGCGTCTTCGTCCGCCGCTGGAGCGCACCTCGCGGCGCTCGTCCGCCGCTCATTCTCCTGCATGATTCGCTCGGGTCCGTCGACCAATGGCGGGACTTCCCCGAGGCGCTGGCCGACGCGACGCGCACGGAGGTCATCGCCTACGACCGCCTTGGCTTCGGCAGCTCGACCGCGCGCTTAGGAAGGCCGTCGGTCGATTTCGTGACGGACGAGGCCGTCACGTTCTTTCCGGCCCTCAAGCGTGGGCTCGGCCTCGCGCGCTTCTCCCTCTTCGGTCACAGCGTGGGCGGGGCGATGGCGCTCGCGATTGCCGCTTTTGAGCACGCCGGGTGCGCTGCGGTCATAACGGAGGCCGCACAGGCCTTCGTGGAGGAGCGCACGCTCGCGGGGATCCGTGCCGCGCAGGCGGAGTTTGACCGTCCCCAGCAGCTCGCGAAGCTCACCCGCTGGCATGGCGAGAAGGCGCGCTGGGTTGTGGACGCCTGGGCCGGCGTCTGGCTGTCGCCGGAATTCCGCTCGTGGAGCCTCGAGGAGCTCCTCCCCTCGGTCCGCTGTCCGGTGCTTGCGATTCACGGCGACCGGGATGAGTATGGATCAGTGGAGTTTCCGCGCCGCATCGCGGTGGACGTCAGCGGGCCGTCCGAGCTCGCGATTCTCGAGGGCTGCGGTCACGTTCCGCACCGCGAGCGACGCGACGAGGTGCTGCGCCTCACGGCGGCGTTCCTCGAGCGCGCCGTGGGAGGCCGACAGCCATGATTACCGCAACATCGCTCCTCCCGCGCGTGAGGTTCGCAGTCCGCCGCCTCGCGGGCACCGGGCTTGTGCTCTTCACCCTGGCCGTAATTCCCGGCCCCGTGCCCGCGCAAACCGCTCCGGCGCCCATCGGCGTCGTTGTCATGCACGGCAAGGGCGGCTCGCCCACGGGACACGTCGCCGAGCTGGCCGGCGCCCTCGAGGCGAGGGGTTACCTGGTCGCCAATCCGGAGATGCCGTGGTCCGGCGCCCGCAGCTACGATGCAGACGTCGCCGCCGCGGAAGCGCAGGTCGAATCCGCGCTCGCGCGGCTGCGCGCCAAGGGTGCGGCACATGTTTTCGTCGCCGGCCATAGTCTGGGCGGGTTGTTCGCGCTCTATTTCGGCGGCCGGCATGCGCTCGACGGCATCATCGCGATCGCCCCGGGCGGCAATGTCGCAAGCCCCGCCTACCGGGAGAAGCTCGGCAGCTCCGTCGCCCTCGCACGGCAGCTGACCGCCGCGGGCCAAGGCGACGAGCAGACGCGCTTTCTCGACTTCGAAGGCTCGCGGGGCACGTACGGCGTCGTCTGCACGCCGGCGAACTACCTGAGTTGGTTCGATCCCGACGGGGCCATGAACGAGTCCACCGCGGTGCGCAGCATGAATCCGAAGGTCCCGGTGCTCTTCATCGTGCCGACGGGCGACTATCCCCCGCTGCTCAAGGCGAGGCAGGCGATGTTTGCCGCGCTGCCGGCGCACCCGCTCACGAAGCTCTACGAGCCGAGCTCGAGCCACCTCGAGGCACCGAGCGCTTCGATCGGCGAGATCGCACGCTGGACTGCGCAGGTCGCCTCGAGCAGCGCTCCGCAGGCGAAGCCCTGACCGTGCTCGGCTGGCTCGTGTTCACCTGGCCGCACTTCCGCAGCACACTCACCTGGTACAGAGTGGCGGACGACATCTACCCCTTCCCTGGAAGCCCGTGATCCCCGAAGGCCTGAGCATCCGCTGCGCCACGCTCGCCGATGTGCCCGCGATCGAGTCGCTGATCGCGACTTCCGCGCACGGGCTCGGGGCGCGCGACTACACGCGCGCGCAGATCGAGGGAGCGCTGCGCGGCGCCTTCGGCGTCGACACGCAGCTGCTCAAGGACGGCAGTTACTTCGTGGCACAGCTCTCCGGCGAGCTGGCCGGCTGCGTCGGCTGGAGCTTTCGCCGCACCCTGTTCGGCGGAGATGCGCGCGCCGATCGCGATCCGCAGCGGCTCGACCCGCGGACCGATGCCGCGAAGATCCGTGCCTTCTTCGTGCACCCGGCCCACGCACGGCGCGGCATCGGCGCCGCGCTCCTCGAGCGCTGCGAGGCGGAGGCGCGGGCCCACGGCTTCAGACGCTTCGAGCTCATGGCGACACTCCCGGGCGTGCGGCTCTACGCCGCCCGCGGTTACCTGCCCGGCGAGCCGATCCACTGGCCGCTGCCGAACGGGCTGACGATCGAGTTCGTGCCGATGTCCAAGGAGGATGGCGGGTGGCAGAAGCCCACTCCCTAGCGCGCCAGCAGCAGCCACGCCGCGAGCGCGGCGCCCTTCTGATCGGCGGTCCACGGCGGGCCTGCCTCCCGCCCGAGCCGCGCCACGGTTGCCGCCAGCACCGCAGGGGCACGCTGCAGCGCTCGCGCGGCCGCGCCGGGAAGATCCCGCTGCCGGATACGCGTGCAGGGGAGTTTCTCGGCCGCGCACGCGGCGGCGAGCGCCTCGCGGAAGTGGTTGCCGTCGGCGGTGTGAATCAGCGCGTGCGAGGCGAGGATCGTCTCGAGCGGCCCTAAGTCGCGCGCCGAGGAATCGAGGATTCCGGCGGCTGCCGGCTCGACGCCCGCGGCGCGCGCGGTCTGCACCAGTGTGCGAATCCCTGACGCCGCGAGGCGCGCT
>JASHQW010000412.1 GCA_030038875.1 Gammaproteobacteria bacterium
GAGGGCGAGCTGCCGCTGGATCTCGGCGCGCTGCTCCTCGGGAATGCCGTCCCACTTGTTGACCGCGATGATGAGCGCCCGGCCGCGCTCGAGCGCGAGCCCGAGCACGCTCGCGTCCTGCTCCGCGACCGTGTCGTGAGCGTCGAGCACCAGGATCACGACGTGCGCCTCGTCGATCGCCTGCAGCGTCTTGGCGACGCTCGCCCGTTCGACCGCGTCCTCGACGCGGGCCCGGCGGCGGACGCCTGCGGTATCGATGAGCAGGAACTGCCGGCCGTCGCGCTCGAAGGGCACGAGGATGCTGTCGCGCGTCGTGCCGGGCTGCTCGCTCGCGATGACGCGCTCTTCGCCGAGCAGCCGGTTGACCAGCGTCGACTTGCCGACGTTGGGACGCCCGATGACGGCGATGCGGATCGCACCGGCCGCGGCGTCCTCGGCCGGCTGCGCCTCGAAGCCCGCGAGCACGTGCTCCATCAGGCTCTCGCACCCCTGGCCGTGGCTCGATGAGATCGCGTACGGCTCCCCGAGGCCGAGCGCGTGAAAGTCCGCGCCGGCGACGTCGGCATCGAGTCCCTCCGTTTTGTTGAGCGCGAGCGTTACGGGCTTGCCCGAGCGGCGCAGCTCGCGGGCGACGAACTCATCCTCGGGAGAGAGCCCGGCGCGCGCATCCGTGACGAAGATGAGGCGGTCGGCCTCGGCCACCGCGCGCTCGGTCTGGGCGCGCATCTGCGCCTCGAGACCGGTCGCCTTCTCGATGAGGCCCCCCGTGTCGATCACGACGTAGGGAACGGGCCCGACGCGCCCGAAGCCGTATTGCCGGTCGCGCGTCAGCCCGGGCACGTCCGCGACGATCGCGTCGCGGGTCCCCGTCAGGACGTTGAAGAGCGTCGACTTGCCGACATTCGGGCGGCCGACGAGCGCGATGACCGGGAGCATGGGTGCGCGGGGCGGCGCGGAGGCGGCGGCCGGTGCACGCGGCTACTTGCGCGCAGTGGTAAGCGGTGTGACGCGGAAGGCGCTGATCTGGCCGCGGTCGTTCACCACCAGTACCAGGTTGCCTACGACCACCGGCGTGGTGCTGATGCGCACCTTGCCGGAGCGGGTCCGCGCGGCGAGCGCGCCGGTCGCCTTGTCGAGGAAGTGCACGAAGCCCTGAAAGTCGGCCACGACCAGGGCGTTGTCCGCGTCCAGGGCGGCGGGCGCGGTCAGCCCGCGATGCAGCAGCGCCTTCTGCCGCCAGAGCTCCGCGCCCGTGCGGATTTTTAGCGCCGCGATCTCGCCTTCGGCGGTCGCCATGTACAAGGTGTCGTCATCGAGCGTGAGGCTGCGGTAGCTCGAGGCGTCGTGCGACCACCAGACCTGCCCGGTATCGACCGCCAGCATCGCGACCTTGCCCTGGAAGCCGACCGTGTAGACGTCCTGTCCGGAGACCCGTATGGCAGTATCGATGTCGTCCAGCCGCTCGAGCTCGGTGCGTCCGTGCGGGGGCGTGATCGTCGCTTCCCACTGCACCGAGCCGTCGCCCGCGCTGACGGCCAGCACCTTGCCGTTGTCGAAGCCGCACAGCACCAGGTCCCCGGTGATCACCGGGCGCGCGGTGCCGCGCAGCGACAGGCGCGGAACCGGCTGCTGCTGCACCCAGAGCTCATGCCCGTCCGCCGGGGCGAGCGCGTGGAGCCTGCCGTCCACCGTGCGCAGCGCGATCAGCCGCTCGGAGATGGCCGCGGGGGCCAGCACTTCGCCGTTGACGCGCACCGACCAGCGGCTCTTGCCGCTTCCGGCGTCGAGCGCAAACAGCTGCCCGTCACTCGAGCCGATCAGCACCAGACCATCGCCGACCGCGGTGCCGCCCGAGAGCGGTGCCTTGATGCGGGTGCGCCAGGCGACCCGTCCCGAGGCGACATCGAAGGCGACGACGTCGCCCTTGTGCCCGGCGGCGTAGACGTGGCCGTCGTCGACGGCGAGGCCGAGGCCGAGTCGCAGCGGTATGGCCTTCTTGTTGTCCACCGTGGCCGACCAGACCCGCTCGACGCGCAGCGTCGCGGTAAGCGGCGTGAGCTTGGCGGGCTGGTCGATCTCCTTGTCCTTGGAGCAGGCGGCGATGGCAATGAGCAGCACCACCATCGAGAGCGGACGTGTCAGGTGTCGCATGGATCACTTCGCGGCGCTAGTCGGTGCAGGCGTGGCGGCGCTCGCAGGCGGTGCGTCCGCGGCCAGATCGGCGATCTTGAGATTGAGCAGCGCCGCGTCGCCGAGATCCGGGTTTCCGGCGGCGCTGCGGTACTCCCTGAGGGCGGAAGCCTTGTCTCCCTTGGCGTAGTAGGCATCGCCGCGCACCTCGTGATAGCGGGCGGCAAAGGCGCCGGGCTCGGCGGCGCTCAGTGTGGCGAGCGCCTCGTCGGGCTTGCCCTGCGCGATCTCCACGCGCGCCAGGCGCATCCTCGCCACCAGGGCGAGCTCGTGATCCTTCGAGCCATTCATCACGGTCTCGAGCTCGTGCGCCGCCTTGTCGAGCTCCTTGCTCTCGACGTACACCCGCGCGGCCAGCAGCTTCGCCTGGTCGGCGTACGGCGAGGAAGGATAGTCGCGCTCGATCTCCCCGAGCCGCACGAACGCCTGGCTCCGGTCGCCTTTCTCGAGGGCGTCGATCATGCCCGTGTAGGCAGCGTCCGCCGCCACGCCGCGGGCGTCGAGGTGCGCCTGCCACCCGCGCCATCCCTGCAAACCGGCCACGGCCAGCGCCACGCCCGCAACCACCCACAGGCCGTTCTCGCGCACCCAGGTGCGGATCTGCTCCCATTGTTCTTTGTCCGACAGATACTCGCTCACTCAGCCACTCCCTAAGGTCGCCAGGGCCCGATCCACGCCCGCCGCCAGCGCGTCGATCGGGCACTCGCTCTGACCCGACTCCACCCGCAAAGGTTTCACGCCGAGCACCCCGCGCGCGAGCTCATCGTCGCCGATGATGAGCGCGAGCGGCGCGCCGCTCCTGTCGGCGCGGCGGAACTGCGCCTTGAAATTGCCGCCACCGAGGTTCAGCTCAAACCGCAGCCGCGGCCGTTCGCCGCGCAGTCGCTCGACGATCGCGAGCGCCTCGGCCGTGGCGCGTGCGCCGCTCACGACGATGTACACATCGGGGTGCGCCGCAGGCGGCGTGCCGCCCGCAGCCACGAGCAGCGCCACGAGGCGCTCGACGCCCATGGCAAACCCGACCGCGGGGGTCGCCTCGCCGCCGAGCTGCGCGATCAGCCCGTCGTAGCGGCCGCCGGAGCATACGGCATTCTGGGCACCGGTGGCGGCCGTGATCCACTCGAACACGGTGCGGTTGTAGTAGTCGAGCCCGCGCACCAGACGCGGGTTGATGTCATAACGCACGCCTGCTCCGTCCAGCATGCGGCCGAGCGCCTCGAAGTGCTCGCTTGAGGCGGCATCGAGATGCTCGGTGAGGAGCGGCGCACCGGCGATGAGCTCCTGCATGTCGGGATTCTTGCTGTCGAGGATGCGCAGCGGATTGCCGCCGAGGCGCCGCCGGCTGTCGGCATCGAGCCGCGCCTCATGCTGGCTGAAGTACTCGATCAGCCGGGCGCGGTAGGCGCGGCGGCTCTCGGGGGTGCCGAGGGAGTTGATCTCGAGCTTGAGGCCCTCGAGCCCGAGCCGCTGCCAGAGCCGCGCGCTGAGTGCGATGAGCTCCGCATCCACATCCGGGCCGGGACAGCCGACCGCCTCGACGTCCACCTGCCAAAACTGGCGGTAGCGCCCGGCCTGCGGCGCCTCGTGGCGGAACATCGGTCCGAGGCACCAGAGCTTGTGGCGCTGGCCGCGCAGCATGCGGTTGGAGATGAGGGCGCGCACGATGCCGGCGGTCGCCTCCGGGCGCAGCGTCAGACTGTCGCCGCCGCGGTCGGTGAAGGTATACATCTCCTTCCCGACGACGTCGGTGTGCTCGCCGATCGCGCGCTTGAAGAGCTCGGTGCGCTCGAGCACCGGCACACGGATCTCCTCGTAGCCGTAGGAGCTGAGGAGCTCGCGCGTCACGGCCTCGAGGTGCTGCCAGGCGCCGATCTCGGCGGGCAGCACGTCGTTCATGCCGCGGATCGGCTGGATCTCCTCCGTCACTGGTGCGCCACCAGCGGCGGTACCGGAGCGGCGTGCCCGCTGCTATCGAGCAGGAAGCGCGCGGTACCGTCACGGTGCACCAGCCCCTCGAGCGCCACCTTCTGGCCGTTGAGCTGCACCGCGACGCCGGGCGCGTTGCCGAGCACGACTTTCAGCGGCGGGGCGCCCGTGATCGTGCGCGTGCTGTCGGGCGCATTGAATCCCTCCTCCAGCCGCCGCCCCGAGCGGTCGTACACCGCGACCCAGCTCACCTCGGAGAACTTGAGGGCGAGCTGCGCCTCGCCCGCGGCGGGAGCCGCGCCGGCGCTCCCGGACCGCGCGGCGACCGCGCTCACCAGCCGCGCGGCCGTGGCCGC
>JASHQW010000413.1 GCA_030038875.1 Gammaproteobacteria bacterium
GAAGTGTGGACCAGGTGGCAGGGACAGGTCATCAATGCCACGTTCCCTCTCGGGCGCTGTCTCGGCTCTTCGGACCACAGCGGGGTCTTTCTCACCAAGTCTACCGCGCGCGGCCCTGCCGACGTCGCGATAAAGCTCGTGCCGACCAACCGGGCGCTGGCGGAACTCATGCTGCCGCGTTGGAAGCGGGCGGGGGCCGTGACTCATCCTCATCTGCTGCCTCTTTTGCAGTGGGGCGGATGCCAGCTGGAGGGACTGCCGTACCTCTACACTGTCATGGAATACGCCGACCAGACTCTCGCGCAATTGCTGCAGCATCGTGCCCTGACGGAGGACGAGGCGCGGGAACTGCTGGTGCCGGCGCTCGATGCGCTGGCGTTCCTGCACGCTCAGGAGCTGGTGCAAGGGCAGCTCAAGCCAACCAACATTCTGGTCGTCGGTGATCAGGTGAAGCTCTCGAGCGACACGGTCCGCCGCCTCAATGAGGGCGCAATCAGCACCCACGCACCCACCGCGTACGATCCGCCAGAGGCCCGGCAGGGAACCACATCCCCGGCCGGTGACGTATGGGCGCTCGGTGTGACGCTGTGCGAAGCACTCACGCGCCGTCTGCCTTCGGGATTGGGTGAGCCCGGCGAAGCCCCCGTGCTGCCGGCGGATTTCTCGTCGGAGTTTCGCGACATCGTCGCGCGCTGCCTGAGCCCAAGCCCGCAGGATCGGCCCACCGTGACGGAGCTCGCGGCCTTCGCCCGCGGGCAATCGGCGAAGTCCGCGACCGCCGCGACCATCGAGATCGCGGCGCTCGCACTGCCCGAGCCGCTCACGCCCGAGCCGATGACTGCTGAACCGACGACGATCGAGACGTTGGCAATCGAGCCGATGGCAGTCTCCGCGCCGGTGACTCCTGAGGCGATGGCACCCGAGCCGGTGGCGGCCGAGCCAGTGACGGCCGAACCGGTAACGCCCGGGCGGATCACGTCCGAGCCGAACACACCTGCGTCGATGATTGCCACGCCCGCACCCCTCGCGGCCGTACCTGCCGAGGTCGAGGCGGAGGCTGGGCGGCCCGAGCCGCCTATGGAGTCCGCGCAGCCGCGTTCTTCGCTCATCCTGATACTCGGAGCGCTCGTGATTCTCGCGCTCGTTTGGGGCGGAGTCCGTATGTTCAGCGGCCACCGTGTCCCGCCTCCGCCTCCGCCACAGGTTCAGGCACCCGTGGCCCCGGCAGCGCAGACGAGCGCGCCTTCGCTCTCAGGCCCCATCGCTCGGAGCGAGGCGCCGCCATCGAGTATTCATGAGGTCATTCCCGACGTTCCGCTGGCTGCCCGGCGCACCATCCGTGGGCACATCAAGGTGTGGGTGCGCGTCATCGTCAACGAGGATGGCTCGGTGTTCGCGGCGACGCCGGATCGAGCCGGCTCGAGCCGATATTTCGAGCGGCTCGCGCTCGAGGCGGCCAAGAAATGGACGTTTCCGCCGGCGGACACCCCGTCGCGGCGTCTCATGCAGATTCGTTTCGATTTCAGCCGCGACGGGACGACGGGGCGCGCCGTCGCGCTTCACTGAGTCTGGATCTCTCCGAAGGCTCCGATGTCGCGCCGATAACCAGCCGCGCCGAGCAGTCCCAACACGTCACTGGCGATACGACCCAGCAGTTCGCTGAGCGGGCTCGGCAAGCCCGCCGCGCCGGGATTGAGCTGCGAGACGAGCTCGTCGAGCTGCGGCTCGAGGCTCGGCCAAGGAACCGGCATGCGCCCTTGCCCGATCACGTTGCCGAGATCGTCCAGTGCCGCGTCGATGAGCCGGCGCAGTTCGCTCACGGGCTGCGAGGGTAGCGGGGCTGGCGGAGGCTGCAGCGACAGCACGATCGTATGCCGGCACAGACGCTGGAGGTGGACGAGGAGGGCGAAGGCGACGCCCAGCAACGCAGCCCGCTCGGCAGGCTCCGCCCGCATTCGCTGGAATCCTGCCTCGGCATTCGCCACGGCAATCTCCGCCTGACGCCGTAGTGGGGCGAGAGTCTTCTGGCTCGCAGAGCTCTCCGCGAGCTCCTGCAACACGCCGTCGAGGTAAGCGCGCAGCGCCTGCACCGCACGCATGAGACGGTCGCGCAGTTGATCGCGCTCCCATCGCGGCCAGAGCAGGTAGGCGGCGGCCAGCGCCAGCACCGCGCCGGCGAGCGTGTAAGCGACTCGCTCGGCGAGGTCGACCCACGGATCGAGACTCCCGCGGCTGATCAGCAGAATGATGATCGGAGTGAGGAAGGTGATGCCGTATCCATAGTTACGGCGGATCAGCAGAAAGGTCGCAAACAGCAGGCACGCGAGCGCGGCATCGTAGGTGTATGTGCCGTGCACGGTCGCGAGCAGCACGCCGGCAATCGCGGCGCCGCCGATGGTACCGAGGGTACGCTGCAGCGCGCGGCTCACCGTGCTGCCGTACTCCGGCTGCAGGATGGTGAGCGATGTAAGGGGCAGCCAGATGCCGTGCGGCAACCGCAGCTCAACGAGCAGCGCGGTATCGAGGGCAGTCACGACTGCCACGCGTGTGGCGTGCCGGAACAGCGCGGAGCGTGGAGTGGCCTGGGCGCGCAGCGCCGTGAGCACGCTGCCCCGCGGCAGGCGGTGCGCGAAGGGAAGCCGCAACAGGTCCGGGAGGCGATGCTTGACGCCAAAGAGGGTCCGCAGGGCCTCTTCGGCGATGTCGAGATTGCGCAGCGCGTGACTCCAGGCGGCAAGCTCCTCGGACGGCAATCCCTCGGCCGGCAGCCCGCGGAGGCGATCGCGCAGCTCCGGGAGGCGCAGCTCACCCTTGCCGGCGAGCAGGACGCGGGCGACCGCACGGCAAGCCCACGCAAGCCGCGCGCTCGTCTGCGGCTCCACCCCGAGCTCACAGAGCGAGATCGCGGTGCCCGTCATGGCCGCCGCCGCATCAATCAGTACCAGCATTTGGGCGACGGTGGTGCCGGGCCCGGCCATGCCCGCGCGAATGTCGCCGAGCACGTCGCGGGATCGCTCGAGCGCGGCAACGGCGGCGGCGTGCAGCGTCCCGAGCCGCCGTTCGCCGCGCAGGCGCCCCACGGTGCTCGCATTGCCGGCGGCAGTCGGTACCGCGAAAAGCGCGGCCACGGCCTCCCAGGCGGCGGCGACTTCCTGCTCGAGGCGGCGATAAGGGCGCAACTGCCAGAAGGCGAGCGCGATCGCCACGGTCCATACTCCGCCGGCGGCATAGCCCGCGGCCCAAACCCCCGGACGAGCGCCGGGAAACATGGCCAGCTGCAGGCCGACGAGAAAGGCGACCGCGGTGTTGGCTCCGAGCGAGGGGCCGGATGGGCCCACGGCGCGCATGAGACCGGTGAGCAGCCCGATGGCCGCCATGACGGCCGCGGCGAGCCACCAATGTCCTGCGGCGGCGGTGCCCAGCAGCAGCAAAGCCGAGCCGCCGAGCGCCTGCGCGAGCATGGCCTCGAGTCGCGAGCGGTAGGGACCCCCGACATCGACCAGGGAGGTCGCGAGCGCGCCCAACACCGCAGGGTACCCGAGCATCGCGAGACCCACGTGTGGCAGCAGCGCGAGCGGCACGACCGTGGCGAGCGTGCCCCGAAGCGCGGTCGAGAGCGCAATCCGGTTGGCGCCGCCGATCAGATACTCTCTTGCCCTGCGGAGCGGCCAGCGTAGGCGCTGCATGTGGTCGGCGAATTTCCCTTCTAGAGCCTGACGTAAACGCGTTTGCGATCCATCGCGTAGGCCACAGCCCAAAGGCACAGCATGTACGCGAGCGACAGTAACAAGGAGCCAAGCTTGTCGCCGGCCCAGGGCGCAAACGCAGTGACATACAGCCAGCCGAAGAGCGGCTGTTGATCTACGTGGATCATATGCAGCAGCTTTTCCCCGGTTTCGCTCAGCAAGTAAATGACCAGCGTGTTGCGGCCGAACACCTCAAAAAAGTACGCCCAGCCTCGAGCCGGCGCTTGAGGGACGATTTGGGCAAGGATCGCGAGTGCGCCCAGGTCGAGACCCACGGTGCACAGCACGTAGGAGCTGGTCCACAGCTTCTTATTGATCGGGAAGGCCGTGTTCCACAGCAGGGACAGGGCGACGGAGACAGCCCCCGCCACCCACAGTCGGGCGATCGTCGCCCTGTTCGTGCCACGATCGCGGAGCAAGCGCCCCGCCAGGTAGCCGGCGAGCACATTCACAATGGCTGGCAGGGTGCTCAGGATGCCTTCCGGATCGAAGGCCACGCCCTCGCCGTGGTACATGTGGGCCTCGCCGAGCACGAGCTTGTCGAGCTTGATCTCGGCATTTCCGAGGAGTGAGTAATCACCGAACGCGTGCATCACCCACCAGTAGGCAACGAGTGCGCCAACCCCGAACGCGACCGCGCCGGCACGCCCTCCGAAGTGCACGATCAGCGCCGCGGCGCAGTACCCGAGGGCAATGCGCTGCAGCACGCCGAAGATCCGGGTGTGCGCAATCGGCGCCAGGACCAGGTGTCCGGTCGCATCCGACCTGAAGAACGGAAACCAGTAGAGCAGATACCCACACAGGAAGATCAGCGCGGTGCGCGTGGCGATCTTGCGCAGGACGGCCGCATCGCCCTGAGCTTCGTATCTCTCGAGTGTGAAGCTGAGCGCCGTTCCGACCACGAACATGAAGGTCGGAAACACGACATCGGTGAGGGTCAGACCGTCCCACGCTGCGTGCAGCAGTTGCGCGTAGGATTTGCCCTCACCAATCTGGTTGTTGACGATGATCATCAGCGCGAGGGTGAGACCGCGCATGACGTCGATGGCCCGGAAGCGGTTCCTTATCTCACTCACTGTGGCGCCCGTTATCGTTGGGTGTGCTGCCGTCGAACGGCGGCAGGCCTCGCTCATCGTAACGGAATCCCAGTCCAGGGAGAGTACGCGCAGGCTGGGCGCAGCGCAGATTGTGCGGGCTCGCGCGATGGCCCGCCCGGGTCAGGTTTGAGCGAGGCGGCCGGCCTGGTGCGCGCCGAGGAAGCGCGTCATCTCCTCGAAGGGCTGCGGCTTGCTGACGAGATAGCCCTGCATCTCGTCGCAGCGCAGGAGCCGCAGATACTTCGCCTGCTCGTCGTCTTCGACGCCCTCCCGATGCAGCGAATCGAGTACAGGCTTGGGGTCCCGTCGGAACGCTCGAGCGGCAGCGCCGGCTACGGCCGCCCCTATTGCGGGAGCTGACCCCGGGCTTGCCGGACGTCCGGACAGTCTCGTTTGATCGCTCGGCGAGCGTGATTGAAGCGTCGAACTCGAACCACTAGAATTTTACCAGGGCGGCAAACCACTGAAGAGTCACAGGCCATGCAGAGCCTGCCCACGCAACTCGCGCGTAGTGCTTTGGATGCGGCACCGGACGCCATGATCATCATCGATGATTCAGGCGCGATCCGCTTTACCAATCGGCAGGCGTCAGCGCTCTTCGGCTATTCCCACGGTGAGCTCATCGGCCAGCCTGTAGAGTGTCTGCTGCCGGAGCGCTTTCGCAACCGGCACCTCTCGATGCGTGAGGCGTACGCCAGGAATGCGCGCCTCCGTCCCATGGGTGCAGGGCTGAGCCTCTTTGGACGGCGACGTGACCGTACGGAGTTTCCGGTCGAGATCAGCCTCAGCCCCATTGACGACGAGGGTCGCATGCTGGTCGCTGCGGCCATTCGCGATGTTACCGAGCGCAAGCGCGTCGAGGCCGAGCTCAGTGCACAGCTCGAGGACATGCGCCGTCTTCGCGACATGAGTGCACGGCTCGTTGAGGCAGCCGACCTCCCCAAGATGCTCGAGGAAGTCCTGGACGCCACTATCGCCCTGCTGCGGGCGGATTTCGGCAACATCCAGTTGTGCGATCCGGCAACAGGGATACTGAGAATCGTGGCGCAGCGCGGCTTCTCCCCGGCCTTTCTCGAACACTTTGCCAGCGTCGATATCAATGAACCGTCGGCCTGCGGCCGCGCACTACGGGCCGGCGAGCGCGTCATCATCGAGGATGTCGAAGAAGAGCCCAGCTATCTGCCCCACCGCGACATTGCGGCGCGCACAGGATACCGGGCCGTCCAATCGACCCCGATTCGTGGCCGTCAGGGGATCGTTACCGGGATGCTGTCCACGCATTTTCGCAACCCGCATCGTCCCTCAGACAGGGAACTGCAGCTGATAGACATATACATGCGGCTGGTCGCCGAGCTCATCACGCGGGCACAGGACGAAGAAGTCGTGCGGTCCGCGCGTGATCTGGCCAATAGAGCGAACCAGGCGAAGAGCCGCTTCCTTGCGACGGCTAGCCACGATCTGCGGCAGCCGCTGCAGACGCTGTCTCTCCTCAACGGCACACTGCGCCGGATCTCGACGCAGCCGATGGAAAAGGAAGCGCTCGCACAGCAGGAGCAGGCGATCTCCAGCATGTCGCGACTTCTCAATGCGCTGCTCGACATCAGCAAGCTCGAGTCGGGCGCCGTCAAGCCTGATCCGACCGATTTCACGGTCAGCGCACTGTTCGAGGAGCTGCGGCAGGAGTTCGCAGGCCTGGCGAGCAACAAGGGCCTGACGCTCAAGGTGATGGTCTGCGAGGATTCGGTCCACAGCGACCCTTCCCTCGTTGGACAGATCCTGCGCAACCTGGTCGCAAACGCCATCAAGTACACACGTGCCGGCTGGGTGGCGTTGCGCTGCCTGCACGAGCCCGCCTATGTGCGCATCGAAGTCCGCGATACCGGCATCGGCATATCCGCCGAACAGCTGCGCTACATCTACGACGAGTTTTACCAGGTCGGAGTCCCCGCTAACGCCACGCGCGAAGGGTACGGCCTGGGCCTGAGCATCGTGCAAAGGTTGGTGAACCTCCTTGAGGTCAAGCTGGACGTGGACTCAGAGGTCGGCAAGGGCTCGATATTCGCCCTTACATTGCCGGCCAGTCAGGGGGTAGTGCGCCCAGCGGCTCGCATCGAGCCAGAACCCAAAGCCGACGAACGGCAAGGGCGTGACCGCGTGCTCCTGGTGGAAGACGATTCGGCCGTCCTGAGCGCGACCCGAATGCTATTGAAGAGCGATGGCTATGAGGTCGTCGCGGCTGCCACGATGACAGAGGCGTTGGACCAGGTGCGAGAAGACGCGCGCATCGATCTGCTCGTGACTGACTACCACCTTGGCGATGGGGTAACCGGCACGCAGGTCATTGCCTCGCTGCGGGCGGAGCTTGGCCGCCCGCTCAAGGCTGTGCTCATGACGGGCGACACATCCTCGGCAATCAAGGAACTCCCGCGCGATCCCTTTGTGCGCGTCGTGAGCAAACCAGTCAACGCGGACGAGCTGCTGGCCATGCTCCGGGCGTTGATGGATTCCTGAACGTCACGCGCTCTCGAATCCCGTTTGGGTCAGCGTGTAGATGCGCTGGACCGAATGGAAAATGACCCATCCCTTCTGCGTCGCGTATTACAACGCGGCCGCAATATCCTCGACGGTCAGGCTCCGAGACTTAAACGCGATAGTGAGCGATTTCTCGTAGACGAACTCACCTGGCCCGAGCTTCAAATCCTGGACAAGCGGCGCATTGAGCGGCATTTGCAAATGGGGAAAAAATCCGACGCCGTGTCCGTCAGCTTCATAGGGGACGGACTCCAAAAAGGCCCTTGCAGGCGTACGCTCCGGCAGGGCATCTGCGCGGCCGAAGCGGACCTTCGGAGCGCTTTCGCAGTTCGAGCTCGCGGCGTGCTACTGTGCTTGAGAAGTTACGTCGCGCATGCGGAAGACGCGGACCGTGCGTGAGACTTGAACTCGCCAGCAGCCAATGTAATCCAGCCGGTCACGGCTAATGGTGTGCAATGTCATGCGGACTTCGGGAGCACGAGCGATCTACGTCGCAAGCCATCCCGGAGCTTTTGCCTGGCGCGTTCTGCGCGCGTTCCGCGCGAATCAGGCGTTGCTGCTGGCGGGCGCTGTCGCCTACTACACCCTGCTGTCCATCGTACCGCTACTGATCCTCGTGATTATTGGCCTGTCCGAGATTGTCAATCGTGGCACGTTGTTGGCCACCGTGGGGCGCTATCTCCGCTGGCTCATTCCGGGTCAATCCACGGCGGTGGTTGCGGAGCTCGCTCGCTTCCTCGATCGCCGTGGGGCGATCAGTTGGGTGCTGCTTGCGACGATGATCCTTTGCAGCTCTCTGGCTTTCACGGTCCTGGAAAATGCGATGTCCGTCATTTTCCTCCACCGGGTCGTCACCCGGCGGCGCCACTTTCTGGTATCGGCCATCATTCCCTACTGCTTTATCGTTTTCCTCGGCACCGGGCTGCTGTTGATGACGCTGGTGTCCGGATTCATCGAGACAATCGGCGCAGGCTCCCTCCACGTCTTCGGCCGCAGCTGGTCGCTCATTGGTGCCTCTGGAGTGCTGCTATATCTCTTGGGGGTCATCGGCGAGATATTCGTGGCCACGTCGATCTACCTCGTCATGCCGGTTGGACCGCTGTCGTGGCGGCACGCTTTGATCGGTGCCGTTACCGCGACGGCACTCTGGGAGGTCATTCGTCAGCTCCTGATTTGGTACTTCGCGACCCTGTCGCAGGTTAGCGTGGTCTATGGCTCACTGACGACAGCCATAGTGGTGCTCGCAAGTCTTGATGTTGCAGCGACCTGTCTGCTCCTCGGCGCGCAGGTCGTTTCCGAGTACGAGCGCATCGGGGCACAGAGCGGGCATGCGGCTCCGCGATCCCTGCAGACATGACGTCGTGACGAGGGCGAAAGAAGGCCTTGGTCGCCTCAGGCCCGCTCGACCCATTGGTCTCCTTGTTTCACGTAGCGCCGCTTAACTGCCGCCCAGGCGATGCGGTGCGCGGCCTCCTCCTGCCGTGGATCGCCCATATGGGCGTCAAAGGCATGATTGAAAGCCTCACGGTAGATGTCCTGCGCGTGTTCGGGAAGATGGCTGCGAACCGAGGGAGGCAGTTCGAAGTTATGGTTATAGGGCACTGCTTTGGCTCCTGTGCCTTCGAAACCAGCCCAGTATGCCTCTCTTTCTAGCGCGGCAGGCAGAGACTGACAGCCTCTCCGATCGAGGCCGACGCAAACGGCGGCGGGAATTTTGCCCCTCACCAGCCGCCGCCTAAAGCCTTGTAGAGGGCGATGAGATCGGCAGCTATGTTTTCCTTGCTCTGGGTGAGAGCGCTGTCGTCCGTGTAGAGCGTACGCTGCGCCGTGAGCACGTTGAGAAAGTCCGTCTGCCCCTGCTGAAACAATACTAAAGACAGGTTCACCGCCTTGTGGTCGGCCGCAACCGCATCGCTAAGGGATCTATGGTGTTCCTGCTCCTCGGTGAAGGCGACCAGCGCATTCTCGACGTCCTGCAGGGCGGTCAATACTGTCTGCTGGTAGCTGATGAAAGCTTGGTCGCGCAAGGCTTCCTGGGCACGGATGTTGGCGACGATAGCCCCACCCTGGAATATGGGCCAGGAGGCGGCCGGGCCGATGAACAGCGAACGGTTGGGGCTCTCGAACCAGCTATGCAATCCGCTGCTCTGCCAGGTAGCGCCGCCGGTGAGCGAGAACTGCGGAAACAACTGCGCGACCGCAACGCCGATCTGCGCAGTGGCAGCGTGCAGGTTTGCCTCGGCTTGCCGGATATCGGGCCGGCGCCGCAGCAGGTCCGAGGGCACGCCGGC
>JASHQW010000414.1 GCA_030038875.1 Gammaproteobacteria bacterium
CGGCGCCGACGCCTGCCGCTCCGCCCGCGGTCGCGCAGCCCGCGCCGGCAGCGGAGCCGGTCGCGGCGCCCTTCGATGTGCATCGGCCGGAGATTGCCCAGTGGATCGATGAGGTCGTGAGCCACGACGGGTGGAGCCGCAAGTCGGTGGTGGCGCTGCTTGCGCAGGCGCAGCCGCAGCCGAAGGTTCTCGACATCATGACCCGGCCGCTCGAGCGCGTCGCGCCCTGGTGGGAGTACCGCGAGCGCTTCATCACACAGGAGCGCATCGACAAGGGCGTCCAGCTATGGCTCGATCATCGCCTCGAGCTCGAACGCATCTCCGCCGAATATCACGTGCCGCCCGAGTACCTCGTGGCGATCGTCGGCGTCGAGACCTTCTACGGACGCCAGACCTGCCGCTACCGGGTGCTGGATGCGCTCGCGACGCTCGCGTTCGACTATCCGCCGCGCGCCACGTACTTCCGCGGTGAGCTCGAGCAGTTCCTGCTCCTCGCGAAGGAGAGCCAGCTCGATCCGCTCACCACCTGCGGCTCCTACGCCGGCGCCATGGGAGTGCCGCAGTTCATGCCGTCGGTCTACCGCCGTTACGCGGTGGACGCCGACAGCGACAAGAAGCGCGACCTCTGGGGCAGCTGGGACGATATCCTGGCGAGCGTCGCGAACTATCTGCACGAATGGGGCTGGACCCCCGGAGCGCCCGTGCTGGCAGAGACCACGCTCGACCCCGACCCGAGCTTTCAGATCGAGCCCCACAACCTCGACCTCAATGAGACCGTCGCCTCCCTCGGCGCGCACGGCATCAAGGTCGAGGCCGACGTCCCGGCCGATACACCCATCGTGCTGATCTCGGCGGAGCAGCGCGACGGACCCGCGTACCGGGTCGGGTTCCATAATTTCTACGTCATTACCCGCTACAACCACAGCGCGCGCTACGCCATGACCGTGTACGATCTCGCCACCGCCCTCGCGGCACGCGTGCACGCGCTGCAGCCGTGACTCGCCTGCCGCGTTGGCTGCCCCCGGCCCGCGCCGGTGCCGCGGCGCTCCTTGCGCTCGCGCTCGCTGCCTGCGCCACCACCGCACACCGCGTCTCTGCGCCCGCACCCGTCCCGGTGCCGCCGCCGCCCGCCGACATCGCCAGGATCCCCGACGCCGTGCCGCGCGCCGAGGCGCGGAGCCTGCACGGCAACCCGCCCTTCTACGATGCGCTCGGCCGGCGTTACTTCCTGCTGCCTTCCGCGGACGGCTACGACGAGCGCGGGGTCGCCTCCTGGTACGGGCCGACCTTTCACGGCGGCAACACCTCGAGCGGCGAGCCTTACAACATGTACGGCATGACGGCCGCACACAAGACCTTGCCGCTGCCGACCTACGCGCGCGTCACCAACCTCGCCAACGGCAGGAGCATCGTGGTGCGCATCAACGATCGCGGCCCGTTCGTCGCCAACCGCATCATCGACCTCTCGTACACCGCGGCGGCGAAGCTCGACATGCTGCGCGACGGCACCGCGTGGGTGGAGGTCCGGGCGCTCACCCCCGGAGCGCCTCAGGTGCCGGCGGAGACGATGGCGCAGACCCCGCCGCCCGCGCTTCCCCTCCTGTACGTGCAGACCGGCGCCTTCGCCGATCCTGCCAATGCCGAGCGCGAGCTGGGGCGGCTGCATGCCGCGGGGCTCGCGAGCGCCTTTGTGATCCCACCACCCGAGGGGTTGCAGCTCTACCGCGTGCGCGTCGGCCCGGTCGGCAGCGTTGCCGAGTTCGATGCGCTTGCCGCGCGGCTCGCCGCTCTCGGCATTCCCGACGCCCGCCTAGTGACCGACTGAGCTAGACTTCGTGGTTTTCCGCAACGGAAGGAAGCCACCGTGACAGGTATGCGTCTCGCCCTCTCCTGCGCGGTGCTCTCGCTCGCGGCCGCCGTGCCGCTCGCAGCGCGCGCCGCCGCACCGGTTCCGGCGCCACCGAGTGTCAATGCCCGCGCGTGGCTGCTGGTCGATCATTTCACGGGCAAGGTGCTCGCCGAGCGCAACGCCGACGCGCGCGAGGAGCCGGCGAGTCTCACCAAGCTCATGACCGCCTATGTGGTCTTCCAGGCGCTCACCGACGGCCGCCTCAAGCTCACCGACGAAGTGACGATCAGCAAGCACGCCTGGAAGGCGGAGGGCTCGCGCACCTTCGTGCAGGTCGGCACACAGATCCCGGTCGACATCCTCATCAAGGGCATGATCGTGCAGTCGGGCAACGATGCCACCATCGCCCTCGCCGAAAAGCTCGGCGGCACCGAGGATGCTTTCGCGCAGATGATGAACGAGTACGCGCGACGGCTCGGTATGCAGGAGAGCCACTTCGTCAACAGCGACGGGCTGCCGACGCCGGACCACTACACCACCGCCCGCGACATGGCGACGCTCGCCAGCGCGCTCATTCGCCAGTTTCCCCAGTACTACGGCCTCTTCAGCCTGCGCGAGTTCATGTGGAACAACATCCGCCAGGGCAACCGTAACACCCTGCTCGGCAAGGACCCCTCGGTCGACGGGCTGAAGACCGGACACACGGATGCCGCAGGCTTCTGCCTGGTGAGCTCCGCCAACCGCGATCGTATGCGCCTCATATCGGTGGTGATGGGCGCGCCGAGCGAGCGGGCACGCGAGGAGGCGAGCGCCGCGCTGCTCAACTACGGCTACACCTTCTTCGAGTCCTTCCCCGTGAAGACTGCGGGGGCGACCGTGCTCAAGCCGCGCGTGTACAAGGCGGCGGTGGAGTTCGCCGCCGTCGGCGTGCCGGCCGACGTGTACGCGCTGGTCCCGCGCGGCCAGGGCACCTCCCTCACCACCACGGCGCGCCTCGACCATGAGCCGCTGATCGCGCCGCTCGCCCCGGGCGAGCGTCTCGGCGAGCTCACTGTCACGGACGGGGCCGGCGAAGTAGTGACGCGCGCACCGCTCGTGTCGCTCGCGGCGGTGCCGCAGGGGGGTATCTGGACCCGCATGGTGGACACGATCGCGCTGTGGTTCCGCAAGAGCTGAGCGCAGCGCCGCAGCAAAGGATCCGTATGGCCGAGCCACTCCCCGTGTGTTATCTCAACGGCAGCTACCTGCCCCTGAAGGATGCGCGCATCTCCCCGCTCGACCGCGGCTTCCTGTACGCGGACGGGGTCTACGAGGTGATGCCCGTGTACGGCGGCAGGCCGTTCCGCTTCGAGGCGCACGCCGACCGCCTGACGCGTAGCCTCGGTGCGCTGCGCATGGAGGATCCGCATACACGGGCCGAGTGGCGCGCGCTCCTCGGCGCGCTCATCGAGCGCAACGGCGGCGGCGACATCTACATCTACTGGCAGGTGACGCGTGGCGCGCAGAACGGCCGCAGCCATGCGCCGCTGCCGGACATCCCGCGCACCGTGTTCGCCTTCTGCGCGCCGCTGCCGCCGATCGCCCCCGAGCAGCTCGCGACCGGCGTCGCGTGCATCACCGCGCCCGACAGCCGCTGGGCGCGCTGCGACGTCAAGTCGGTGGCGCTGCTCGCCAACGTGCTGCTGCGCCAGGAATCGATCGACGCCGGCGCCGCCGAGACCATCCTGCTGCGCGACGGGGAGCTCACCGAGGCATCGGCTTCCGCGGTGCACGTCGTGGTGGGGCACGAGCTCCTCACGCCGCCCAACTCGCGCCGCATCCTGCCCGGCACCACGCGCAGCGTGGTGGAGGAGATGGCGACCCGCAGCGCGCTGCCGTGGCGCTCCGCGCCGGTCACCGCCGTGCAGCTGCGCGATGCCGATGAGATCTGGATCTCCGCCGCCACGCGCGAGGTGCAGGCGGTCACGCGCCTCGACGGACGACCGGTCGGTCGGGGCGTGCCCGGGCCGCAGTGGCGGGCGGTCTACGAGGAGTTGCAACGCTACAAGCGCGAGCTCGCCGGGACGCCGTGGTAGCTGTCACGGCGGCCTCGAGGGCTCGACGATGATTCGCGCGCCACGGCGATAGGTCCAGTAGGCGTCCGCCCAGTCGATCAGCACCACCAGCCGGTTGCGAAAGCCGATTAGGAAGTACACGTGGGCCAGCAGCCAGAACCACCAGGCGAGGAGCCCCGTGAGCCGCACGCGCCCGAGGTCCACCACCGCGGCTCCGCGGCCGATCGTGGCCAGCAGGCCCTGATCGCGGTACCTGAAGCGCACTGACGGCCGGCCGGCGAGCCGCGCGCGTATCGAGGCGGCGGCGTGCACTCCCATCTGCTTCGCCGCGGGCGCGATGCCCGGCACGGGACCGTGCGGCCCGCTCACCGCCGCCAGATCTCCCGCCACGAAGATATTCGGGTAGCCCGGGACGCTGAGATCCTCGGCGACCTGCACGCGCCCGGCGCGGTCGACGGGCGCTCCCAGGGCCCGTCCCAGGGGAGAGGCCGCGACTCCGGCCGCCCAGATGACCGTGCGCGTGCGCAGCGTCTCACCCCCGATCCGGACTTCGGCGGCGTCGATCGAGGTGACGGGCGAGTTGGTTCGAACCGTGACGCCGAGCCGCGTGAGCTGCCGGCGAGCGCTGCCCGAGAGATCCGCAGGAAACGCCGGCAGGATGCGCGCCCCAGCCTCTACCAGCAGCACCTGCGCCGTGCGC